>JBAXBP010000046.1:0-21901 GCA_037141915.1 Bacteroidota bacterium
GCAGGAAAATCACCCGCTCCCTCATCCGCAGTTGATAAAAAACAAAGTCATACTCACTATAGTGTTAATAGCCTCCCTGTGAGCAGCGAAGCAATAGATTCAATGCGTAACGAAATAGACAGCACCGGCATAAAGCAATATGTTGAAAAACATTTTAAGAAGGAATCAGGGTGGACGAAACTTTTCCTGAGACAGGCTCTCAAAATCATGATTTCGACAGGGCAGTCGTTCATCACGGTACTGGAACATACGGCATCGAAGCTGATTTTCCTGCTCATACCCGTGCTGGCCCTGCTTCTGAAACTTTTTTATTTAAGGAGTAAGCGATTATACTTCGAACATCTCATCTTTTCGCTTCACATCCATGCCTTCTTTTTCCTGTTCCTCATCCTTTGCCTGTTGGCCGGTTTCTTTATTCACATCAGCATATGGATCATTATGCTTGTGTTCCTGATCTATACCCTGCTCGCCATCAGGCGGTACTACCGGCAATCGACGGGAAAAACGCTTGCAAAGATCTTCCTGATCTCAATTTCATACCTGCTTATCGCACTGCCGATATTCATGATTGTTCTTATGGCTGTTGCAGTGATGACTTACTGATCAATTGATTCGGTGAGATCCCTGTGCCTAGTCAAGCTCGACATTGACAGCCTGGTCAACATGCAGGCCCAGGAGGCTGGCCGCATTGCCCTTGTTCATTGCGATCTCGAGGTAACCGCTGCTGCTGAACAATGCCAGCATTTCGCCTTCGGGCACATCCTGGTATGATTTGCTGATCTGGGTGATACGGTAGTTCGCGGTGCGGAAGGTAATGGTGAATTTCTTTCCTTTGGTGGCCGATTTGAAGAGGGTTTCGGTAATATTAGTGAAGGCATTCTCGTAATTGTCAACATAGATGACCTGGCCCTTGATGAGGTCTCCCTGTATCACCGGGCGGAACGCGATCTTCTGCATGACTTCTTTTTTCACATGGCCGAGTTTTTCGGCAGGCTCGCCCGAGGCAATATGACAGGCCACCTTGGCAAACACATCCCGGGTGGGAAATGTAAAATAATCCGAATCCTGCATTACATCCAGGTCGATAACCAGTTCGGGTTTTTCATCGAAGATCAAAGAGAATATCCCGTTGTCGGCCCCAATAAACCAATGCCCGTCATATTTTACCAAAGTATGCGGATGACGGATTGAAGCCTCAGTGTTTACGGCGAGTATGTGAATGCTGCCGGTCGGGAAGTTCTTATAAAAATTACGGATGATAAAGGCAGCCTGGTTCAGGTCAAAAGGCGGAATATGGTGGGTTATATCGACAACCGTGGCATCCGGCATCTGCCGCAGAATAGTACCTTTTACAGCTCCGACATAATGGTCTTTAATGCCCCAGTCACTGGTCAGCGTAATGATAGCCATTGAATTATTCGTACTTTTGCGTATTCAAAGGTACGCTTTTTTTAATGAGTGAGAAAATCATCCGCATTGAATCGGTCCATCCACTGGACATATTCGGCCCCAACGATCAGAACCTGGAACTGGTCAGGAACCGGTTCCCGAAACTGAAGATCCTGAGCCGCGACAATTACATCAAGGCATTGGGCGAGGAATCGGACCTCCTTGATTTCGAGGAAAAATTCACTTCCCTTATGCTTCATTTTGAGAAATTCGGGAGGCTTACGACTGATGACATTTCCCAGCTGTTCGAGGCTGCCGACCTCTCGCCGGCCCTTGCCCCTGAAACCAGCCCTGAGGTGTTGGTTCATGGCAAGAACGGCATGCTGGTGAGGGCCCGTACCGCCAACCAGCTCAGGATGGTGGAAAGCTGCGACAAAAATGACCTTGTTTTCGCAATCGGCCCTGCCGGGACCGGAAAAACTTATACCGCTGTGGCGCTTGCCGTGCGCGCCCTGAAAAACCGGCAGGTAAACCGTATCATCCTGACAAGGCCTGCGGTTGAAGCCGGTGAAAACCTCGGCTTCCTCCCCGGCGACCTTAAGGAAAAGCTCGATCCTTACCTTCAGCCTTTGTATGATGCCCTCAGGGATATGCTGCCGGCGCAGAAACTGCTGCAGTATATCGAAGACCGCACCATAGAGATCGCCCCGCTTGCTTTCATGCGCGGCCGCACTCTCAATAATGCTTTCGCTATCCTGGACGAAGCCCAGAATACCACTCCCAACCAGCTCAAGATGTTCCTTACCCGCATGGGAGCTTCCGCCAAATTCATGGTTACAGGCGACATAACCCAGATAGACCTCCCGAAACACCAGGTTTCGGGCCTCATCCATGTACAGGCAGTCCTTAACGATGTTCCAGGCATTGAGTTCATTTACCTGGATAATTCCGACATCATACGCCATAAGCTGGTGAGCAGGATCATCAACGCTTACGGTGCAAAACAGTGAGTGATGAGAGAAACTCAGGCCAGGCAGTAATTTCAAAAAAACATCTTTATCCAGCTCCTTCGTATATTTGAAAATGTTTTTCCGAACATGAAATTAAGATACGACATTGCCTGCGGATTGGATTCTCCTGAAAGGACCTTGCATCACCGTGAAATCATATTGCATAAAAAATTCTTAAAAAAACTTTACGAACAATGGTATGATGAATTCCTGAAGGAAATTAAAACCCTGCCGAACGACGTATATGTTGAAATCGGTTCAGGAGGGGGATTCCTTAAGGAAGTGGCACCCGGGGTGATCTGTACCGACGTTCTTGAACTGCCAACCAATGATAAAACCTTCTCGGCACTGGACATGCCTTTTGAAAACAACTCTGTTGGAGGCATATTCATGGTTGATACCTTCCATCATATCAGTGATGCTGAAAAATTCCTGGCCGAAGTATCAAGGGTGCTGGTAAAAAACGGGAAAGTAATAATGATCGAGCCCGCAAATTCTTTATGGGGAAGATTCATTTATAAAAATTTCCACCACGAGCCCTTTGATGAAAAAGGCGGGTGGACCATCCCCGGTACCGGCCCTTTATCCGGGGCAAACCAGGCCTTGCCCTGGATTGTTTTTGAACGGGACCAGGCAATTTTCAGGAAAAGATTCCCGAACCTGATAATAGAAAAGATCAGCTACCGAAACCCATTGCTTTACCTTTTGAGCGGAGGGGTTTCTTACAAACAATTGCTGCCTGATTTCATGTTTCCCGTTATTAATTTCCTGGACCGGGTTTTGCCCGGAATATCAAAACAGGTATCAATGTTCGAAATGATCAGGATTATATCCATATAATACGATTGACCAGGCAGAAAATCAGCATAGCAATGGCATGAGCCCCGGGGCAAGCCCCGGCCACAGTTTCGGCAGTATGCGGAATCAAACCCTTTAGAGATTAAATTATCGGCATGGCAAGAGGAAAAAAGCAACAAGAAAACAGAGAGGAAATCAAAGTCAGGGAAAGGGATCAAAAGACCATTGCTGTCAAAATGAGATCCGGGTTTAAAATACCTCATCCTCTCTGGTTTATTTTACCATTGGTCGCAATCGCATTCTTCCCGATCCTGAACAACGGCTTCGTTAATTGGGATGATAACGAGCTGATCACCGGCAACCCCCTCATCCGCAGCCTTAGTCTTAATGGCATTCACAAGATATTCACGACCTTCTGGGTAGGGAATTACCAGCCTTTGCACATCCTTGCATATGCCTTGCAGTATCATTTCTGGGGGCTGAACCCAGCAGGCTATCACGCGGTGAGCCTGATCCTTTTCCTCGGCATTACTTCCCTGGTTTATTTTTTCATCTACCGAATCAGCCATCAGAATATTACTGTTGCAGTTATCGCCACCCTTCTTTTCAGCATCAATGCAATGAGGGTTGAATCTGTTGCCTGGGCCTCCGAGCACAAGGATATGCTGTATGCGCTTTTTTATGTGGCGGCACTGATAACCTATGTCAAATACATATTGAGCGGCAAAGACCAGCCCCGGGGCTGGAAGCTCAGATATCTTATTTACACCTTTGCTTTTTTTTGTTTTTCAGTCCTGTCGAAAGTTATGGCTGTGAGCCTTGTGGGCGCCCTGGTCATGCTTGATTACTATTATGAACGCAGGCTAAGTATCAGCATGCTCCTTGAAAAGGTTCCGTTCGTAATTGTCAGCATTATTATCGGGCTTGTTCAGGTCAAAGCAACGGCATCAACCAATTCCATCGATACAAGCAATCAGTTTACACATGTTGAACGACTCCTCATCGCTTCCCGAAACCTGATGTTCTTTTTTTATAAGATGCTGGTCCCGGTAAATCTCTCGAATTATCATCCTTATCCCGACAGGGCAGCAGGATTGCCCTGGCCCGTTGAGTTTTATATTGCACCATTCTTCGTTCTGATCCTCCTGACCCTGGTGATATGGTCGATGAGGAAGACAAGGATCATTGCATTTTCTGTGGGGTTTTTTATCATTTCTCTCTTGCTGGTGCTGCAATACATAGCCATAGGCCCAACCCTTTTCAACGAACGCTACTCCCTTTTACCGGCAATCCCTCTGTCGTTCCTGCTTGCGAGCGGAATTTACCTGCTGACAACCCGCTTCCCGGCTATGAAAATGCTCAGCCTCGGGCTTACCGGTGTTTACATTGCGATCATGTTTTACCTTACTTTCTTTCGCTGCAGTGTATGGCAGAACCCTGCGAAACTCTGGACCAACGTAATCTCACAGTATCCGCATGAAGCTTACCCATATTATGTGCGCAGCGAATACTACGGAAGGACCCTGGGCGATGTAAGGCAGGAGATGGAAGACCTGAACACCTCCATCAGGCTAAGCCCCACTATTAATATGGCATTCATAAACAGGGGCATCGTCTATTACCAGAACAATATGTACGATTCAGCCATTTCGGATTTTACAACGGCTATCCGTTTGAACGCCGGTTCCTGTGAGGCATTCATAAACAGGGGTGTAACCTGGTCTATGATGGGACGTTATACCGAGGCGTTAAACGATTATAACAGGAGCATTGAACTGGATCCGTCGAAAGTAAATAACTACCTGTACAGGGGATACTGTTACTTCCGTATGGGCCAGCCCGACCTGGCGCTTCAGGATTATAGTACCGGTATTGCAATGGCTCCTGACAATGTAAGCATGTTTTATTTTCAGCGCTCCCAGGTATTGTATGCAATGAAAAGATTCGACGAGGCCTATCAGAACATCCAGGCTGCCAGGAATGGAGGGGTTAAAGTGGAAGACGCCTGGTTTGACATGTTGAAACATGCAGCCGGGCAGTGAGGCGAAAGCCACCAGCCAGGCCTTACCTGAACTTTAATTTACGTGCTGCAAACAGGCTCATTTTTATCAGGAGCCATCCATGTTTGAACCTGCTGATCTGGGTGGATCCGTATACGCGTTCCCTGTACCTGACAATGATCTCGGTGATTTCCAGCTGAAGCTTTGATGCTCCAAAGAGCAGGTCAAAATCTCCGAAAGGATCGAAGTCCCCGAAGAAAGCACGGTTCCGTATTATCTTTTCATAATCACTTTTGAACAACACCTTGGTGCCGCACAAGGTATCTTTAAGCCTTTGTCCCAGCAGGTAAGTAAAGAATAAGCCGAATAATTTGTTTGCCACCAGGTTAAGAAAGCGCATCGCATCTTTCTCCATCGGATATACCAGCCTGCAGCCGTTGATAAACTCTCCCCTGCCGGTTTTAAGAGCCAGGTAGAACTTTTCAAGTTCCTCGGGGGGCACCGAAAGATCTGCATCGAGTATCATCAGGATATCGCCTGTGGCTGCATCAAAGCCCTCTCTTACAGCGTTTCCTTTCCCTTTCAGGCTTTGTTTCATCACTTTGATATCCTTGGCGGGGAAGCTCTCCCTTACCCGCACCATCTCTTCGAACGTCTGGTCCGATGAATGTCCTTCCACAAAGATGCATTCCTGGGAGAGGCCGAACGACGGCGTTCTTAGTATTGCATTTTCAATATTCCCCCTCTCATTTCGGGCAGGAATGATGATTGAAACACTGTAATCCCTCTCTTCTTTTAAAACAGGCCTGGCTACTATAATGTTGACCAGGTCGAGTTTGTCAATAAGAGGAAGGTTGGCAAAAATCTTGTTGAAAAGCTGGTTGATTACCGGGATATTTTTAGGGAACATCAGCTTATGCTGTACCGTGATGATCCGGAACCCTGTCAATTCAAGAAGGTTGTTGATATCGGCCGTCGACAGCCAGTTTTGCCTTGGCTGTGATAGCTTCAGATGCAGGCTTTCGGCCATCAGCATTACAGGCTGCCAGAGGTAATTAAAGTTTGAAATAATGAGCCGTGTATGTTCGTTACAATGCCGGAACACACATTCCAGGGCTTTCTGCGCATCCCATAACGAGCATGCCAGGTCGGAAAGGATGATATAATCAAACGATTCGTGCAACGACAGCGACTCGGCTTCCTGTACATGAAATATAAGTCCGGGGTATCTTTCCTTAGCAAGTTCAATGGTAGCTTCCGAGAAATCCACCCCAACCCCGTAAGCAGGTTTAATCGAGGCAAGCAGATCGCCCAGGCCGCATCCGACTTCGAGAACACGGCTTCCCCCCGGAATTATAAACGAGAAATAACGCTGCAGGGATTTATGATAAAAACTGTTCCTTTTTTCCCATTTCGCCCTTGAACCAGCTGTACGATTGAAAAATTCCCTGACATCTTCCTTGCTCATCGTGGTATGGTTGAGAAAACAGGCTGCAAGATAAAAAAAAGACTCCTCAACATGGCATATTTTCTAATAGGTCATTATCTCCATAAGCCCCTGCCTGAGCCTGGTAAGCATTGCGGGACTGATTTCACCGAGCTTCCTGATGAAACGGGATGCTGTAATGGTCCGAACCTGAAAAGTGAGAATCTCGGAATCATTCTCCAGACCTGACACCTGGCCCTTTTCAATGATTGCACAACCTGCAAATCCTTTAATCTTCGAAGTCAGAGGGCAAACTATGCTGGTGCCAAGGTGATCGTTCATAGCATTTCCGCTGATGATAACCACCGGACGTATCCCGCTCTGCTCACCTCCTTTCACCGGGTTAAGGTCGGCCAGCCAGATCTCCCTTTGTCTCATTCGTCACCAAGCATTTTCAGGTAATCTTCCATCCCCTCCTCCGCCATGCTAAGCATGTCCTCATCTCCGGCTGCTTTTTTGAACGACCGTATATATTCTGCCTTTTTAAGATGCCCAAGGTAATTCCTTAAAGCATTCTCCAACAGTTTGTTTTTGGGCATTTTAAGCTTTCGTGCATAGAATTCCAGCAGATCCCAGACATCATCTGGCAAAGTGCTTGTATAAGTAACCGGCTTCATAACACCAATATTTTTTACAAATATAATTCATAAATATCAATTTTTATTTAAATTCCTTACTTTTGTCCTAAATCTTCCATTTATGCAAAACGTGCTTACGAAAACCAGCTTCAGTTTCCCGGGACAGAAATCCTTGTATAAAGGAAAAGTCAGGGATGTGTATAATATAGACGATAAATACCTTGTGATGGTGGCCAGTGACAGGATCTCAGCGTTCGATGTTGTGCTCCCGAAAGGAATTCCATACAAGGGGCAGGTCCTGAACCAGATCGCATCGAAGTTCCTTGATGCCATGGCCGATATCTGCCCGAACTGGAAAATCTCCAGCCCTGATCCGAACGTGACTATCGGCAGGTTCTGTAAGATATATCCTGTTGAGATGATCATACGAGGATATCTTACCGGCAGTTCCTGGCGCACCTATCAAAAGGGAGAAAGGCTGATCTGCGGTGTACCGGTCCCCGACGGGATGAAGGAACACCAGAGGTTCTCCGATCCAATCATCACGCCCACCACCAAAGCGGCTGCCGGCCATGATGAGGATATAACCGAAGAAGAACTGCTTGCAAAAGGGATCATCCCTAAGGAAGAATACGAACTGATCAAGAAATACACTTACGCCATCTTCAAAAGGGGAACGGAGATCGCTGCAAAACACGGACTCATCCTGGTCGATACGAAATATGAATTCGGTAAGGGCGACGACGGGAAGATCTATCTCTGCGACGAGATCCATACACCTGATTCTTCACGGTATTTTTACCTCGAAGGATACGAGGAAAGGCAGGCTAAAGGCGAACAGCAGAGGCAGCTTTCCAAGGAATTCGTAAGGGAGTGGCTCATGGCAAACAACTTTATGGGTAACAAAGGACAAACGGTTCCCGACATGCCCGATTCTTTTGTCAACGAGATCACCGAACGCTATATCGAACTTTACGAGAGGATCACCGGTGAAACATTCCAGCGCTCCGACACTTCCGCGATTGAGAAACGGATTGAGGCTAATATACTATCCTTCTTAAGTTGCTAAGTAGCGCAATAGCGTTCGACGAAGCCGTAATGAGCACGCAAATAAAATAAGCAATTGGTGCGAATAAATTCGAAAATCAAAATTCGTTATTCGATTATTCGATTATTCAAATTAATCTCAACATTCAACAATCAATATTCAATATTTGAAATTCTATAAATGATCCCTTTCTCCCCTCCCCGCATGGACCAGCGCATCGTTGATGAAGTCGTCGATACGCTGTATTCAGGCTGGATAACAACCGGTCCGAAGACCAAGAGGTTCGAGAAACTGCTTACCGCTTACGGAGGCCAGAAGGCGACTTTATGCCTCAATTCGGCAACAGCCGGGCTGGAGCTTGTACTGCACTGGTTCGGGGTCGGTCCTGGTGACGAGGTCATAGTGCCTGCTTATACATACAATGCCACGGCCAACGTGGTGGTGCATTGCGGGGCGACCGTGGTTTTTGTCGATTCTTCCGAAGATTTCAACATCAGCGCCGGGGCAATTGAAAAAGCCATCAGCCCGAGAACGAAGGTCATTATACCGGTGGATATCGGGGGCTGGCCCTGTGATTATGATGCGATCAACGCATTGGTAACCCGCTCCGACATCCGCAGTCAGTTCAAACCAAATTCAAAAGAACAGGAGCAGCTTGGAAGGATTTTAATCCTTTCCGATGCCGCCCATTCCATTGGAGGGAATTACAAGGGAAAGAACGTGGGAAGCCTCACCGATATCACCGTGTATTCATTCCATGCAGTGAAAAACCTCACGACTGCCGAGGGGGGGGCGATCTGTTTCAACCTGCCTGATCCCTTCGACAACCAGCAGCTTTACCAGAGGTTGAACACGAAATCCCTGCACGGGCAGACCAAGGATGCGCTGGCCAAAAACCAGATCGGCAACTGGAGGTACGATATTGTTGAAGCAGGTTACAAATGTAACATGACCGATATCCAGGCATCCATGGGCCTGGTTGAGATACAGCGGTATGAAGAGGATATGCTGGTGAGGCGCAAGCACATACTCGACCGCTACAGGGATGCATTATCCAAATATTCATGGGCTGAAATCCCCTTGTACGAAACCCCTGACTGTCATTCGTCTTATCATCTTTTTTTACTGCGGATAAGGGAAGCGACGGAAAGCCGGCGTGACCAGGTAATACAAGAGATCTTCAGGCAGGAGGTTGCGGTAAACGTGCATTTTGTTCCCCTGCCCATGATGACTTATTACAAATCCCTGGGTTACCGCATGGAGGATTATCCCGTGGCTTACAATAATTATTCCAGGGAGATCACACTCCCGGTTTACTACGACCTCACCGATGATATGGTGGATGAAGTAGTAAGGGCGGTGGTAAACGCCATGAATCGTGAATCGTGAATCGTGAACCGTGAACCGTGAACCGGAATGATACGTTTTTTCGACATAGTATTTTCACTCTTTGGGCTGATCATCTGCTTTCCCTTATTCATTATCATCGCTTTATGTATTACCCTTGATTCAAAGGGAGGTGTATTTTACACCCAAACCCGCGTGGGTAAAGGCAATAAGGATTTCAGGCTGCTCAAGTTCCGCTCAATGAGAACCGACAGCGACAAAAAGATCGGGCTCACCATCGGCAGCCGCGACAGCAGGATCACCGGAGTTGGATATTATTTACGCAGGCTTAAGCTTGATGAACTTCCCCAGCTTATCAACGTGCTGAAAGGCGAAATGAGCCTGGTCGGCCCAAGGCCTGAGATCAGGAAGTATGTCGATCTGTATTCTGACGAACAAAGGAGAGTGCTGAAAGTAAAGCCCGGTATCACTGATTATGCCTCGCTGGAATATATCAACGAGAACGAAATCCTCGGGAAATCATCCCATCCCGAAAAGGATTATATTGAAAGTATCATGCCAGCTAAGATTGCACTGAACATGAAGTTCATTAATGATCCCAGCCTTTCAAACTATTTCAGGGTACTATTATTGACATTCAGAAAAATATTCTGACCTGAGATCAGAACTAATCTGTTTATTTAGGAAGCAGCTGAGGTTCTGTCGTTCCAAGAAGAATGGATTCTGAAGAAGGTAAAGGCAGTCCGGTATTTTCATTCCTTCCCTGGAGTATATACCTGGGCATGCTGTCGTTCACCTGATCAACCGCCAGTTTACAGAGTTTTCCAATATCTCCTCCTTTGACCCTGTTCCAGATCATGCTGAGTTTGGTACCCGGGAATTCAGTGAACATCGCATAATCGCCATCGCTGTCGCCTGCCGTGAACAAGGGATCCCAGTTCTTCCCGGTTTCTGATTTTATTTTTTGGTTTACAGCTTCGACTTTACCGTGTTTGAATGTTTTAACCCATCCTGCCTTGTATTCGGGGATGATCCTGCCGTCGTTCCCGGTCTCAAGATCCATCGCGATCACATGATCGGCCGGCAGGTTGTAGCCGTAAGCCCCGACTCCCGAAAATGCTTCGACAACAGGTTTGTAACTTGCCGAAACAATAAAAACATCGATGCCGTGGCTTTGCAGGGCCGAGAAAAGGTCCTGTATTTCGGGGATCACACGCAGGCCAGTCCGGTATGAGCAGGCAAGAATGCCTGAACTTGTTTTCAAGCCCGGGGGCGACAGTAGGGTTTCTTTGCCGATACGGTTGGCGAGTTCACAGGAAACAGCCTCGCCGGCCATGAGTTTAACTTCAGAAGGGGTAAATCCGGAAAACAAATAGATCACCCAGGTCAGGGCGTATTCCTCTCCTATTCCCCGGGCATCTCCATAACCTTCGAAGAGAAAAATCAATTTAGCAATGAAATCCTGGTATTGAGGACTATAGCGTATTTCTTCAAGGCTCTTTTTGCCCGCCATCCCCGAAAAATTATCATACAGGAAAGCATAGTCGTTGAAAAGATCCTGGTTAATGCCGGCAAGTTCAATTTTCTTATTGTCCTCCGTCAATTGCCTGACCCCGTTGATCTCGTCTTTCAGCAATCCCCTGAACTGCTCCTTGGTCATTTTATAACGCAGGTTGAACATCTGGAAGCGCATCAGGGCTTCTTCCACATCGAAATGGGCGCAGGTCTGATCCCAGTCAAATACAGCATATGGGGCCTTGTTCTTATCATAATATTTGCCGCCCAGACCGTTATCATTTATAAATTTATTCAAAACAGTGTAATTTCGTTCAGACCAGTTCAGCCTGTCGAGGGGCTTTGAAGTCGTATTTTCTTGTTTCGAATTATTGCAGGAAGTCAAAATCAGTCCTGCCATCAGGACAGGGAAAAACCATTCTTTTATTTTCGGCATCATCGTGTAAATTTTTCGGGAGGTTCAAAAATAAGTATTATTCCCGTTCTTCTATTCCGAAATTATTTCAATCTTTGTTCCATGAATATCGAGATCATCAACATAGGTGACGAACTCCTGATAGGTCAGGTTGTTAACACCAATGCTTCCTGGATGGGAGAGCAACTGAGTCTTGCCGGGTTTAAAGTGCATCAGTTTACCATTATCGGGGATACCCGGGAGCACATCCTGGAAGCCTTGTGGAGAGCGGGTGAACGCAGCGAGGTAGTTCTTATTTCCGGTGGCATTGGTCCTACAAAAGATGACATCACCAAAACGACCTTATGCGATTTCTTCGGGACCAGGCTGGTTTTCAATGAGGAAGCTTACAAGGATGTTGAAGCGCTTTTTGCCCGCCGCGGGTACGCAGTCACCGAGTTGAACCGGCAACAGGCATTCATGCCCGAGGAATGCGTGAGCATTGTCAATAATTTCGGGACTGCCAGGGGAATGTGGTTTGAAAAGGACATTCCGGTTCCGGGCAGGCAGGGCAAGACCATCTATGTTTCCATGCCTGGCGTACCTTTTGAGATGCAGGCTATGATGAAAGATTACATCATCCCCGAATTAACAACGAGATTCCATCCGAAGTCAATATACCATAAAACTATCCTTACCCAGGGGATAGGTGAATCTTTTCTTGCCCAGATCATTGAAGAATGGGAGAATAACCTGCCCCAGTCTATTAAGCTGGCATACCTGCCCCAGCCCGGAATGGTCCGCCTGCGGCTTAGCGGCACCGGAGATGACGAGACTTCAGTGCATGCCCTTGTGGAAGAGGAAGCAAACAAATTGTCTTTCTTGATCCCTGAATATATTTATGGTACTGATGATGACCGCCTTGAGGCCCTTGTCGGGAAACTTCTGAAGGAAAAGAACTGCAGCCTGGCTACCGCTGAAAGCTGCACGGGGGGTTATATTGCTCACCTGATTACCAGCGTTCCGGGAAGTTCGGCATACTTTAAAGGATCCATTATTGCCTATGGCAATGACGTGAAAGAACAGATGCTGGGGGTAATGCCCGAGACATTGGAGGAATTCGGGGCTGTGAGCGCAGAAGTGGTTACCGAAATGGCTATCGGGGCACAAACCAATCTCAATGTTGACTACGTGATCTCCATTTCCGGCATTGCCGGCCCTGAAGGCGGGACCAAAGACAAACCGGTGGGGACGACCTGGATAGCCATTGCCACACCTGATGAAGTTTTTACAAAACAATATCTTTTCGGTGACAGCCGCGACCGCAATATCCGTCGTGCCGCCCTTCAGGCACTGAATCTCCTGAGAAAGAACCTGATTGAAAAATAAGTACCATGTACATTTTTGAAAAGAATTTGGCAGTGTAAAAACGATTTCCTACATTTGCACTCCCATTTTAAAAATATAATACCAATCAAGCCATGGCAAGGATTTGTGAAATAACGGGTAAAAGCTCAATGAGAGGGAACAAGGTTTCTCATTCAAATCATAAGACAAAACGCGTATTCAGCGCGAATCTTCAGACTAAGAAGTTTTTTATTCCTGAAGAAAATAAAGAAATTACAATCAGGGTTTCGGCTGAAGGTATCAGGCACATCAACAAAAATGGTGTCTACGCTACTATCAAGAAAGCAAGAGAAAAAGGTTATTTATCTAAATAAGTATTTTTACAGGCTGAAAAAGGCTGACGCATTAACCATGCGTCAGCCTTTTTCTTTTAAAGCATCAAATTCCGGCGGAAATAAATTCCAGGAATCCTCGTTATCTTTATCACCCGTATCTGTTACCTGCGCATGACCTTAAGGAAAGTTATTCTTGCAATTACCCTCGCTTTAATTTGCAGCGTCAACGGGCTTTACGCGCAGGAGAAACCAGCTGATGAGAAAAAAAATTCCGACGAAAGACTGGTACAGTTTTCGGGGATAACCATCACCGCCGACAGTCTTAATCCTGTTCCCTATACCAAAATACTGGTAAAGAACTCCAACTACGGCACATCCAGTGATGTTTACGGGTTCTTCTCTTTCGTTGCACACCAGAGGGACACTGTCCTTTTCACCGCCATCGGTTTCAGGCCTGCGTCCTTCATTATCCCCGACACTATAACCCAGAAAAAATATTCCCTCCTACAACTGATGACGAACGACACCCTCACCCTTCCGGCTGCCATTATATTCCCCTGGCCCACCCTGGATGATTTTAAACGTGCTTTCATTGAGACCAGGATCCCGGATGACGAATATGAAATTGCAAAGAAAAACCTGGATGTTTACAATCTGAGGCTGGCCGCACTTGATTATCCCATGGATGCCCGCATGAATTACAACAACTATATCGAAAACACCACCTCCAGGCTATACTATTTCGGGCAGCAGCAACCATTCAACATTTTCAATCCTTTCGCCTGGGCCCAGTTCGTAAAAGCCTGGAAAGACGGGAAATTCAAAAAGAAGGAAGAACGGCTCAAAGAACAGCAATGACAGCTTTAAGCAGGCTTCTCACCGGTTTTCTGCTTCTTTTCTGTGCCACAGTCATGGCGCAGGAAGCAAAGGTGCATGGCTTTTTGAATGATAGTGAAGGCAAGCCTCTGGAATTTGCCAATATAGCTGTTAAAGGCACGACCACCGGTACGTCGACATCCAAAGACGGCTCATATGAACTGAGTGTTCCTGCAGGGAAGGATATTGTTTTGCTATTCTCCAGCGTTGGATTTGCAACTGATTCCGTAAGGATGAACCTGAAAAAAGGTGAGAAAAGACTGCTCAACCGCCAGCTGAAGCCAAGCTCCACCCAGCTTTCGACTATTGAAGTTAAAGACCAGCAACTGAGGACCAACACCTTCAGCAGGCTTGACCCCAAGGCAATTTCCTATATTCCAACCATCAATGCAAGCGTGGAAGACCTTATCAAAACCATGCCGGGAGTGAGTTCACGGAATGAACTCAGTTCCCAGTATTCTGTCCGTGGTGGTAATTTCGACGAGAACCTGGTGTTCGTGAACGATATTGAGATCTACCGTCCATACCTTGTAAGGGCAGGGCAGCAGGAAGGCCAGAGTTTCCTGAACCCCGACCTGGTTTCAGGGATCAGTTTTTCGGCAGGTGGATTTGATGCAAAATACGGGGATAAGATGTCGAGTGTCCTGGATGTTAAATACAAGAAACCCACGCAGTTTGCAGCTTCATTCGAAGCCAGCCTCCTGGGGGCAACTGCCCATGTTGAAGGTAAAATCGCAAGAAAATTAGCCTACCTTTTTGGTGTGAGGTATAAGACCAACACATACCTGCTGAATTCCCTCGATACCAAGGGGAATTATAAACCCAGGTTTTTCGATGTACAGGGCATGCTGTACTATGATTTCAGCAGTAAATGGGAATTATCGGTATTCGGGAGTTACACCGCAAATGCATTTAAACTCATCCCGCAGAGCCAGACCACCACCTTCGGAAGCGACGCGGTGACTGCATACCAGGTGAAGATCTTTTTTGACGGGCAGGAGAACGACCATTATGAGAACTGGCTGGCTTCAGCCACTCTGACCTTTAAACCAAACGACCACCTGCGGCTGAAGCTCATGGGATCGGCCTACCAGACCTGGGAAGCCCAGACCTATGACATATCCGGAGAGTACTGGCTCGGCCAGGTTGAACTTACCGGTAAGGATGCCGGGAACCTGATACAGCTTCTTGGCGTTGGCGCCTACCTGGATCATGCCAGGGACTACCTTGACGGCACGGTTTACAACATCGAACACCGGGGGTCTTATGAGCAAGGCAGAAGCCAGATGCTCTGGGGCATAAAGTACCAGCATGACTTATTCAGTTATACCATGAACGAGTGGCAGATGCTCGATTCGGCAGGGTATTCATTACCCCGCCCCCAGGATTCACTCGGAAAAAATCCTCCTCCTCATGGAGATTTCTATCTTTCCGACGTGCTGAAAGCCACGGGAGGTATGAGCACCAACAAGGGAGATGCTTTTATCCAGAACACATGGACTTTCAAAAATCAAAAGAATGATATCGGGCTGACTGCGGGGGCAAGGTTCATTTATTCAGATTATAACGGCCAGTTCCTGTTCAACCCCCGGGCCAATTTTTCGTTCAAGCCCCACTGGAAAAAAGAGATGGTTTTCAGAATTTCAGGGGGAGTTTATTCCCAGCCTCCAACCTTCAGGGAAATGACAGACCTGCAGGGCCTTATTGTTCCCGGGCTTAAAGCACAAACCTCCTACCAGGGCGTGGCCGGCAGCGATCTCTACTTCAGCATGTGGCACAGGCCGTTCAAACTCGTTGCCGAAGTGTACTACAAGTACATCCAGGATCTCATCCCTTATGAGATAGATAACCTCAGGATCAGGTATTACGGCACAAACGACGCCCATGGCTATGCCGGGGGCATTGATTTCAGGATCAACGGCGAATTTGTCAAAGGGGCAGAATCCTGGGCCAGCCTTTCCCTGATGCGCACCGAAGAGTATTTCCAGGGTCACTGGGTCCCTCGCCCCACTGATCAGAGGTTCAATCTTTCAATCTTTTTCCAGGACTATATCCCCGGTTTTCCAACCTGGAAGGTTGCGATAACACTTGTCTATGGAAGCGGGCTTCCTTACGGTGCACCTGATTCACCCAGGTACGCCCAGACTTACAGGATGCCTCCCTACCGCCGGGTCGACATAGGCCTTTCAAAACAACTTATTGGGGAATACACCCACTTCTCAGGTAAAAACCCTCTTAGGGCGTTCAAATCCCTGTGGGTTGGACTTGATGTATTCAACCTTTTCGATTTTGCCAATACAGTTTCATACCAATGGATCACCGACGTACAGGGCCGGCAGTACAACGTTCCAAACTACCTCACCCCGAGGTTGTTCAACCTGAAGCTGGTGGCAGCCTTTTGAACCGTGAACCGTGACTCGTGATCCGGTTCACGGTTCACGGTTCACGGTTCACGGTTTTATTCCAGCTCCTTTATTGATTCCTTGATTATGGCAACCGCTTCGCGGACCTGGGCTTCATTGATCACCAGGGGTGGTGCGAAACGGATGATGTGGTCGTGGGTGGGTTTTGCCAGGAGTCCGTTGTCACGCATCTTGAGGCAGACATCCCATGCGCTTTTGCCGTTATGGGGTTTGATCACTATGGCGTTCAAAAGGCCTTTGCCACGAACCAGTTCGATAAAGGGTGAATTGATGGCAGAAACTTCAGAACGGAAGATCTCTCCCATTTTCTGTGCATTTTCGGCCAGTTTCTCATCCCTTACCACTTCGAGTGCTGCTATTGCGACGCGGGCAGCAACCGGGTTCCCGCCGAAAGTGGATCCGTGTTCTCCCGGGTGAATGGTAAGCATGATATGGTCATCAGCAAGCACTGCTGATATAGGGAGCACGCCGCCCGATAAAGCTTTTCCGAGAATAAGCACATCGGGTTTGAAGCCTTCCCAGTCGCATGCCAGGAGTTTTCCGGTACGTGCTATCCCGGTCTGTACTTCATCGGCAATGAACAACACATTCTTCGCCTTGCACATATCGTAGGCTTTCTTCAGGTATCCTTCCTGAGGCACGTAAACCCCTGCTTCACCCTGTATGGGCTCAACCAGGAAGCCTGCTACGTTCGGATCCTGCAGCGCCTGCTCAAGAGCCGGCAGGTCGTTGTAAGGAATCGTGATAAAACCGGGAGTGAAAGGCCCGAAATCATCCCTTGCCTGCGGGTCGGTCGACATGGAGATCACCGATATCGTCCTTCCGTGAAAATTATTCTCACAGCAAATGATCTTGGCCTGGTTTTCAGGAACGCCCTTGACCTTGTATGCCCATTTGCGGCACAGTTTCAGTGCCGTTTCATCGCCTTCGGCCCCTGTATTCATAGGCAGTACGCGCTCATAGCCGAAATATTCGGTGATGAATTTTTCATATACTCCGAGCACGTTGTTGTAAAATGCGCGGGAAGTAAGCTCCAGGGTCTGCACCTGGTCTATCAATGCTTTTGTGATTTTTGGATGGCAGTGCCCCTGGTTCACGGCGGAATAAGCCGAGAGGAAATCGAAATAGCGCTTTCCTTCAACATCCCACATGAACACACCCTGGCCTTTCGCAAGCACCACGGGCAGAGGATGATAGTTATGAGCCCCATACTTATCTTCGAGCTCAATAGCCTCCTGTGATTTTTTTACTTCAGTCATATATTATGTACTTTAATATTATGGTCAATTTTCAAGCAGTAAGCAGCGAGGTAGCGAGAAGTGAGAAGCGAAATTTCGCTACCTCGCTACTCGCTATTTCGCTACCTGATATTATCGGTTGACGATGAATGAGCCTGTTCCCAGTGAAGTATTGTCTTTGCTCATTCTGTAATAATACATTCCTGAAGGCAGTGCGCTGATATCGAAACGGGCATTCACATCATTCATCTGGTGCTTTCCGACCAAACGGCCCTGTACATTATAAATCTCAAAACTTCCGTCCTGTATAGCTTTTTCGAGTGTAACATTGATATGGTCCGAAGCAGGATTAGGGCTGACGCTGAGGCTCAGGGTCTGGGTCAGCAGGTTTTCAACACCCCAGGGGAAAACACCTGTAAGTGTCACGTCATCAAAATAAGCCTGGCTGCCCGGCTGGCCAACAGATCCCATCATGTTTGAAGCGCTGTAGCCTGCGCAGGACAGTAAAAGAACAGTTACAGAATCGGGCATTGTCGCATTCTTATAATTTATGGCCTCATCAAACTGGGTCCATGTGCTGACTACAGTCTTGAAAACTATCCTGTTGTATGCAATTGTATCCCGTTGTTTAGTACTGGTATTCCATTTGGAAAAAAGCACGATGGCAGCGGTGGAATCACCATTCAGGGGATATGACTGGTACCAACCCTGGAAACGTTCAGGTTTTGTAGTCCATTTAAATTTTTCTCCAAGAACGGCTGCTGACTTGGCCCAATTTATCTTCAAAGTCCCTATAACACCGGGGATTGTCACAACCAAAGGATAAGCAATAACCATAAGCCTGGTAATGCAGCGTGCTGAATAGAGTCCGGCATGCATCGTGTCGCTGCTGGGGTAAACGGTGATGCCTGCAGAAGTAGGCACCGTATCAAGGATATTCAGAGTGTGAAAGAACCCCCCGGTTGGTTCATAATAACCCCAGTTTGGTTTAAGCAACCAGGATTCGAAACCTCCGTTTGGAAGAGTTGACTGCTGGCTGAAGCCATGCAGGCCGAAGCAAATAAAAGCAAAAAGTACGAGTAATTTTTTCATGTTAATGATTTATTTGATTAGTGTTTTTTTTATCAGATATTCAACAATAATTGCAATGAAGTTGTCCTTGGAGCCTCGATTGTAACAGGCCTGAGCGAATATTCAGTATTCATAAGGTTGTTCACCATGAAAGAGACTTTGAAAATCCCAAAGGCATAACCAACCCTAAAATCCACAATGAAATTTCCATTATGATGCTGTTCACGGTATTTGACGATGCCTGAATGCATGGGTTTGTCGAGGCTGTAAAGAAAGACGTCAATGTTCTTCATGTACCCGTAATACCGGCCTGTTATCCCCGCTGAAAAACGCTTTTTAAAGGTAAACTGGAAGTCCGATTTAACCAGGTTCTGTATCCTATACTTCAATATGTTCCCACTGGTATCCGAAGAAGTGTTCGCATAGGTATAGGTAGTTTTGGGAGGCCCTTCATTTACATAGTAAACGTAATTCGGCTTTGTGGCCTGTGGCACAGTGTAAGTATATCCTATAAGGACGGAAAGTTCAAGATCTTTTGCCAGTTTCCCTTCTCCGGCATAGGTGAAATCAAAACCATAGATCCGGGCAGGGCCTGTATTCAGGAACTTAAAGCCCATGTTTTTCTGGAAATTAGTACTATGCCCCCAAAGCCCAAAATTAAATTCAATATAATTAAAATAATCCTCGTAAAATCCCGCCAGATCGAACATGGATGCAAATTTTCCAGTCTTGAACACCTGCTTGATCCCGACTTCGTAAGAGTTACAGTTTTCGGACTGCAATACGGGGTTGGGATAGAATCCAAACCCGCCTGAATTGGTTGTAATATAACGCTCCCCGATGCTCGGTGCACGATAACCTTGCCCGGCAGATGCCCTGATGTATGTTCCCCTTGCAGCCTGGAAATTCAAACCGGCCCTGAAGATCGGTTTGCTTTCAATAAGGTCGGCAATATTATAATATTCATAACGGGCCCCTGCTTCGATAGTCAGTCGGTTCCAGAATTTTTTTGAAAGTTGAATATATACCGAAGCATTTTCCGAATTGTATTGCCCCGATTGGTTTGCCGTTGTTGTCCCATCTGCCGCCAGAATACCGCTGAAAACCTGACCTTCGGAATGTGAATAAACATTTACTACACCTGCAGCCAATGTTAAGTCACCCAGTTTACTGAACCTCCGGCTATATTTAAGTTCATTATAGAGGGTCGTATACCTGTTCGACTGGTTATTGGTGGCATTGGTATTCCCGTAGTACACACGGTTCTTAAAACTGAACTGGTTCCCTTTTTTATCAAAGTATTTAATAAAAGGATCTGCATAGAAACTGAATACCTTGAAATATGACAGAGCACCAGGATAAGATTTGTAAATATTCGTATCTGCATCGTACCAGAAATAAGTTTCGGCATTTTCATTGTACATGAAATTTGCATTTAACCCGTAGGTAAGTCCCGGAACCTTTTTATTTCTAACCCTG
The DNA here is from genome assembly GCA_037141915.1 of Bacteroidota bacterium. Classification (GTDB taxonomy): domain Bacteria; phylum Bacteroidota; class Bacteroidia; order Bacteroidales; family FEN-979; genus CAIRDP01. The sequence continues at coordinate 20,335 of JBAXBP010000046.1, forward strand.
GTATTAAAATATAATTTAGCACGTTTGGTGAACTCACCCTTGTTAAATGCTGTGTCGGAAGCCACTTCCGGTACGCCGCCTATATATCCTCCATCACTAAAATAACTGGCGCCGACACTTAAATCAATATTATCGAACTGCTGAAGATGCGTGACCGATATGCCATACTGAATCGGGTTAAAACCGGACCAAGGTTTTGTATAACTCCTTGGAGGTGCATTATAAATGCCAATAAAAGAATTTACTTTTGTTTCAGGTATGGATTTCGGATATACCGTCCTGATATTGATTGCTCCTGTGATGGCCGAAGAGCCATAGATTACCGAGGAGGCGCCTTTTATTAGTTCTATCTGTTCCACATCATCCACAGGGAGAAAACCCCAGTCAGGCCTTCCTGCATCCCCCCTCATCATAGGTATTTCATCCACCATCACCATCACCCTGCTGCCAAGTCCCGAGCTGAACCCGCTTCCTCCTCTGATCTGGGGCTCATTGTCAACAATGGCAATACCGGGGATCTTATCAATGGCTTTGTCAACGCTTGATGGGTTGGAAGCCTGGATTGTCTGAGCACTAAGCACATCAATTGTGGCTATCGATTCTTCCACCTTCTGTTCATATTTTGAACCTGAAACAACAACAGTGTTCAGCTCCTGGGCAGTGGGTTTCATCAGGATATCAAGTAAAATCTGCTTTCCGTCACCCGGGATGTTGATTGGACGCTCAAGTTTCTCATATCCTATACAGGAAAACACAAGAACATGTTCGCCTTTTTCAAGTTCAATTTTATAGAAACCGTTAACATCGGTAAAAGTTCCGCCCGGTTTTCCTTTGATACCGATATTGGCGAAAGAAACCGGATCGGTATTCGAAACATCCGTGACCTTGCCTTTGACCACCGTGTGGTTCTGAGCCAGCAGGCCGGATAAAGGAAGGAATGAAAAAGATACCAGAAATATAATTAAATGTAAGAATTGCTTCATCAAATGATCAATTTGGGTTCAAAATTACGAAAATTAATTTTGTTTATCCTGTTTCCCTGCCCTTGCCACAGCTCCATCACTGATTATCAATGATTTAAATTGCAGGGAAGGAGAAGGGATGAAGCTCCCCAGGCCCAGGGAATTCCATCGGGAATCTATGCTTTCCATGGTCTTGTCGTCCATAACGATCACGTTGGGCCAGTCCCGTTTAAACCCGTCCGTTTCATAGCTCTTCATGGTTCCGTCTATGAACAGCACAGGGAATTTATTTCCACCGGTATCTTCGGTATAAAAACAATCCCTCATAGGGTCAAGATTATTGGCAACAATCCAGCTCATTGTCGAAAGATTTTGAATGCAGGATTGAACATCGGTAAAAATGATGAAGTTAACATCCTTTATCAGCCCGGCATCATTGATCTGCCTTGCAATCTGGCGGACTTCAGCAGGCTTTGTCTTATTTACTCCAAGTATTAGTGCAGATATCCCTTCTTTAATAAGTTCAGTGTTTGCGGATGTGAGAGCAGGTATGGCTGTCATAAGCCTCTTTTCATCAACATATGGACTGCCCCTTTCGACTGTAT
>JBAXBP010000047.1:0-21578 GCA_037141915.1 Bacteroidota bacterium
CAATTCCGACGGCCATGATTTTATAGGCATGGCTATTGAAAAAGGCGCTTCAGCTGTGGTATGCGAATCCTGCCCTGCCGAGCTCTCATCCCTGGTAGTCTGGATCAGGACCTCCGACAGTTCCCTGGCGCTTGGCGAGGCAGCTTCAGCATTTTATGACCATCCTTCACGGAAACTCCAGCTGGTAGGAGTCACGGGAACTAACGGGAAAACAACCACGGTCACCCTTCTGCACCACCTCTTTTCAGGCCTGGGTTTCAGGTCGGGCCTGCTCAGCACGATAAGGAACCTCGTGCAGCAACGGGAAGTCGTGGCGACACACACCACTCCCGATCCTGTCCAGATCAACCGCCTGCTTAGCGAAATGGTTGAAGATGGATGTGAATACTGTTTCATGGAAGTGAGTTCGCATGCCGTTGACCAGAAACGCATTGCAGGTCTTAAATTCAGGGGAGGCGTTTTTTCGAACCTCACCCATGACCACCTGGATTATCATAAAACATTCGACGCATACCTGAAAGCCAAGAAAGGCTTTTTTGACGGTCTGCCGGAAGATGCTTTTGCACTGGTGAACAAAGATGACAGGAACAGCAGCGTAATGCTCCAGAATACAAAGGCAGCAAAATACACTTACAGCCTGCAATCAATGGCTGACTTCCGTTGCAGGATCAAGGAAAGCCAGTTTGTAGGGTTGAATCTAGATATAGACGGGCATGATACATGGTTCAGACTCATCGGAACATTCAATGCATACAATATTCTATCTGTTTATGCAGCCGCAATGCTGCTGGGGCAGGATTCCCTGCAGGTGCTGACCATGCTCAGCTGCATGGAGCCTGTTGACGGCCGGTTCAATTACATCAGCGGTCCGCGTAACATCACCGCGATCGTTGATTACGCACATACGCCGGATGCTTTGAAGAATGTGCTGGAAACCATCAACGATATCCGCCAGCATAATGAAAAACTGATCACCGTAGTGGGGGCAGGAGGCAACAGGGATAAACTGAAAAGGCCGGTAATGGCAAAGATAGCGACAGACCTGAGCGACCAGCTTATTCTTACTTCCGACAACCCCAGGGATGAACAGCCCGGGGCCATCCTCGACGACATGGTGAAAGGTGTGGAAGCCCATCTTTCGGGAAAAGTCCTGGTGATTGAAGACCGCCGTCAGGCTATCAAAACCGCCGTGAGCCTTGCCAGGGATAACGATATAATCCTTATCGCCGGGAAAGGCCATGAGACCTACCAGGAGATTAAAGGGATAAAACACCACTTTGACGACAGGGAGATTGTGAAGGAATTATTCTTAACAAAACCATAGGCTATGCTGTACTATTTGTTTAAATGGCTGCATCAGGCATATAACGTCCCGGGGGCCGGTATGTTCCAGTTTATCTCCTTCCGTTCTGCCTTTGCTTTAATCACTTCACTGTTTATTTCGATGATCATCGGGAAAACGCTGATCAGGTTTCTGCGTAACAAACAGGTTGGAGAAACAGTGAGGGACCTGGGCCTTGAAGGGCAGAATTCCAAACAGGGCACTCCGACAATGGGTGGGTTGATAATCCTTGCTGCGATCCTGATACCAACCCTGCTTTTTGCACAACTCCAGAACATCTATATCATCCTGGTTCTCATCGCTACCATATGGCTTGGGTTTATCGGGTTCATCGACGATTATATCAAGGTTTTCAAAAAAGACAAGAAAGGGCTGCCGGGGAAGATCAAGGTCCTTGGCCAGATCGGGCTCGGGCTTATCGTCGGGTTTACCATGTATTTCAACAGTCATATTGTTATAAAGGAAAAGATAAGGGAACAGGCTTATGTTCCTTCCCAGGAGATCTTTAATGTGGAATCATCTACTGAAAAAGGCAGGTTGTTCTCGAAAGATGAGATCAAATCGATGAAAACGACCATCCCTTTTATCAAGCATAATGAATTCGATTATTCCTGGCTGGTCTCCTGGATCAGTCCGGGTGCAGTGAAATACACCTGGCTGGTGTTCATCCCTATTGTGATATTCATAATCATCTCGGTTTCTAACGGGGCCAACCTTACCGACGGGCTTGACGGGCTTGCGACAAGCACGTCTGCCATCATAGGTGTGACTCTAGGGGTACTGGCTTATGTGTCGGGCAATACGATCATTGCCGGCTACCTGAACATAATGTATATCCCCAATACAGGCGAGCTGGATATTTACATTGCTGCATTTGTCGGGGCATGCATAGGTTTTCTCTGGTATAACTCCTATCCCGCCCAGGTTTTTATGGGTGATACCGGAAGCCTTGCCCTGGGCGGAATCATTGCTGTTTTCGCGATCATCATCCGCAAGGAGATCATGATTCCCATATTCTGCGGTGTTTTCGTGATTGAAAATCTTTCGGTCGTATTGCAGGTGAGCTACTTCAAGTATACTAAAAAGAAATTCGGTGAAGGCCGGAGGATATTCAAAATGTCGCCCCTTCACCATCATTACCAGAAGCTGGGATACCATGAAGCTAAAATAGTGATGAGATTCATGATTGTGGGGATCATGCTGGCGGTACTGACGATAGTAACGTTGAAGATAAGGTAACAAAAAGCGAAAAGCGAAATAAAAGACAATTATATAGAAACAACATATCACTAAAACAAAAAACTATGACTTTAGAATCACTGGCGTTACAAGGAAATGCGTATGCCTATGATAACCTGGCCGCTACAGTCAAGAACCGTATCCGGGAAGCCCGCAAGGCATGTTTCAGGGAATGGTTTTCTGATTTCAGCAATACCGAGCACAGGCTGGAATTCGTATCCAATATTCACGGGATTGAATTCATCAATGATTCAATGTCGGTAAGCCTGAACGGAGCATGGTTTGCCCTGGAGACCATGTCGAAGCCCATCATCTGGATTGCAGGAGGCGGAAGCACCAACAAGGAGCTGGAGTTCCTGAAAAACGTGGTAAAGAAGAAAGTCAAGGCTATCATCTGCCTGGGACCGGATAATGAAACCATTCATGAAAGCTTCAGCGATCTTGAGCTGCCTATAGCCGACACGTATACCATGGCCGAGGCTGTTGAAGCTGCATACTACCTGGGCCGTAAAGGAGATGTGGCATTGTTCTCCCCGGGATGCAAGGAGGATGCCATCTTCATGAACCACGAAGAAAGGGGTATTGCCTTCAGGAAAGCAGTAAAAGATTTATAAACTGAGCATAATGGCTGGCATTTTTAAAAATATCAAGGGAGATAAGGTGATCTGGATCGTCGTGGTCATTTTATCCATATTCTCGCTGCTGGCTGTTTACAGTTCGACCGGCACCCTGGCGTATAAGAAGCAGCACGGCAATACCGAGTATTACCTGATGAAACACCTGCTGATCCTGGGTTTTGGATTCGGGCTGATGTACGTGACCCATTTAATTAAATATACTTATTTTTCAAGGATATCGCAAATCGGGCTGATCCTAACTTTTCCCTTGCTGTTGCTCACCCTGGTATCGGGCACCAACCTTAACGAAGCCAACCGCTGGCTAACGGTTCCTATTGTCAACCTCACTTTCCAGAGTTCCGATATGGCAAAATTGTTCCTGATCATGTACCTGGCCAGGGTACTGAGCAAAAAGCAGGAACTTGTTGAAGATCTCAGGAAAGGATTTTTACCGGTGATTCTTCCTGTCATAGCGGTGACCATCCTGATCCTGCCCGCGAATTTTTCCACTGCTGCAATTTTATTTGTCACCTGTCTTGTTCTGATGTTCATCGGCCGTATCAGCCTTAAATTCATTTTTTCGCTGATCGGTTTAGGCCTGGTATCGGTGGTCATGATCTTTGTGATCGCCATTGTTTTCCCCCATCTTTTTCCCAGGGGCGAGACCTGGGTTAAACGCGTCGAGCATTTCATCAATAAGGAAAAGGCCAGCGCAGATGCAACATACCAGGTCGACCAGGCAAAGATTGCCATAGTATCGGGGGGTCTCATTGGGAAGTCCCCTGGCAAAAGCACCCAGAGAAATTTTCTTCCGCATCCTTATTCAGATTTCATTTTCGCAATTATCATAGAAGAATACGGTCTGATCGGAGGCAGCTTTGTCATGCTGCTTTACCTGATCCTGTTTTTCAGGGTGATCCGGATCGCGGGAAAATGCCAGGGAAATTTCGGGGCCCTGCTTTCGCTTGGGATAGGTTTCAGTATGGTGTTCCAGGCGATGATCAACATGGCAGTCGCAGTGAATCTTTTCCCTGTAACAGGGCAGACACTTCCCCTTGTAAGCATGGGAGGCACCTCAATCTGGTTTACAAGCATAGCCATCGGAATAATTCTCAGTGTAAGCAGGATGACCGAGGTAGATACCCAGAACGGAACCGAGGTGGAAATATTAAAGGAACCAAATACGAACCTCTTAATAAATTCTGTCGTAACGACAGGGACAGTATAATGGCAAAGATCATCATCAGCGGAGGAGGTACCGGGGGGCATGTGTTCCCTGCCATTGCCATTGCCAATGCCATAATGGCGATGAATCGTGAGGATGACATTCTTTTTATCGGAGCAAAAGGAAAACTTGAAATGGAAAAAGTGCCTGCGGCAGGTTACCGTATCGAAGGCCTTGCCATTGCAGGTTTCCAGAGAAGGTTCACCTTGAAAAACCTGAGCTTCCCGTTCAAGTTAATAGGCAGCATGATAAGGGCAAGAAGAATTGTTTCTGATTTTGGACCTGATGTAGTTATAGGTGTGGGAGGTTATGCGAGCGGACCCGTATTAAGGACGGCAACAACAATGCGAATCCCGGCGCTGATCCAGGAACAAAACTCATACCCGGGAGTTACCAACCGTATGCTTGCAGCTAAAGTCCAGAAAATATGCGTAGCCTTTTCAGGCATGGAGAAATATTTTCCGAAGGAAAAACTGGTGCTTACCGGGAATCCTATCAGGCAGGACCTGTCGGGGCTGGAACTGAAAAGAAACGAAGCTTTGGATTATTTCGGGCTGGACGGAAGTAAAATCACGGTGCTTGTGATAGGTGGGAGTCTTGGGGCGGGCACTATCAATAAGAGCGTGTTCAATTGCCTGAAATCCGGCAAACCGGGAGAAAACATCCAGTGGCTTTGGCAGTGCGGCAAATATTATTTTGAGAACCTCAGCAGTGAACTCAGGGCTGCAGGGCTGGTCCCAGGGGAGAAAGGCCTGTATCTTCATTCCTTCATTAACCGCATGGATCTGGCCTATTCGGCTGCAGATGTGGTGATCTCCCGAGCAGGCGCCATCGCCATCTCCGAACTGTGTGCTATCGGGAGGCCTGTCATCCTTATCCCCTCTCCTAACGTCGCTGAAGACCACCAGATGAAAAATGCGATGGCACTTGCCGACAGGAAGGCAGCCATCCTCATACGGGATAATGAAGCAGAAGTAAAGCTCGGGCCGGTTCTTGAAGGGCTTATCGCCGACAAAAGCCTGCAGGAAGAACTGAAACTGAAGATACTTGGAATGGCGGTGCCAGATGCTGCCGACAGGATTGCAAAAGAGGCTCTGGGATTGATAACAACGGGAAAAGTATAACAGGACATGAGACTGGACAAGTTGTCATCGGTATATTTTCTGGGGATAGGCGGGATCGGAATGAGCGCCCTGGCCAGGTATTTCCTGCATATGGGATTAGATGTCTCGGGTTACGATAAAACACCTACTGACCTGACCGATCAGCTGGAAAGCGAAGGAATGAAAATCCATTTCGACGAAAACCCTGATCTGATACCAAAAAACACTGAGCTTGTTATTTATACTCCCGCCATCCCCCGTGATCATAAAGAATTCAGTTTCATCCTGAAAAATAAGATCAGAATGATGAAGCGTTCCGAAGTTCTCGGCAAGATCGCTTCTAAGTATTTCACAATAGCTGTGGCAGGCACCCACGGGAAGACCACCACTTCGGCCCTGATTGCACATATACTGAAAAGCGCCGGGGTCCCTCATATCGCTTTCCTTGGAGGAATTTCAAAGAATTACAACACGAATTTCCTGATCGAAACGTCAGGCACAACTCCTCCGGTTTGCGTGGTAGAGGCTGATGAATTCGACCGCTCCTTCCTCAGGCTGTCGCCAGATATTGCAATTATAACCTCGGCCGATCCCGATCATCTCGATATCTACAATACCCATAAGGAAATGCTGGCTGCTTTCGGGGAATTCACAGGAAAGATCCGGAAAGGCGGCTCCCTGATCATGAGATCAGGAGTAAAGGTTAAGCCCTCAGGAAGCAGGGATTACAATGTATTTTCGTATTCCCTTGATCCGAAGAAAGCATCAATTCCGACGATGTCGAAGGAATTTACCGCATCGGGGGCCATCATCAGAAGCGGGCTCTACCACTTTGATTTCTGCAATGCCAATGATGTATGGAAAAACCTGGTCCTTGGCCTGCCCGGGCTGTTCAATCTTGAAAATGCAGTTGCAGCCGTTTCCTCAGCTTTCCTGGCCGGTTTGAACCGTGCACAAATTTCTGCAGCCCTGAAATCATACCAGGGTGTAGTAAGGAGGTTCGACCTCCAGATCAAGAAACGAGGCATGGTTTTCATCGACGATTACGCCCATCATCCCGAAGAGCTGAAAGCCTGCATCCTGGCTGTGAAAGAAATGTATCCGGGGAAAAAAATCACTGGTATATTCCAGCCTCATTTGTATTCGCGCACCCGAGATCTTGCAGCTGAATTCGCAGAGAGCCTTGACCTCCTTGATGAAGTGATCCTGCTCGACATTTACCCAGCCAGGGAAAAACCTGTCGAAGGGGTCAGCAGCGAACTGATACTGCAAAAACTGAAAACGAAACAGGGAAAGATCCTTAAAAAGACAAGGCTGCTGGGCTACCTTAAAACAAAGAAACCCGAAATACTGCTGACTTTAGGGGCAGGCGATATTGACCGCATGGTAAAACCTATAAAGAGGGCTTTTGAAAAATGAAAAAATTCTGGCGCATAGCATATATTATAATGTGGATCCTGCTGGTAGCTGGTGCGGGGGTGCTTGTAGGGTTCACAACCTTAGAGCAGTACAACAGGCCCTGCCGCAGAATTTATATTACCATGGATTACGGTAAAGCCGACAAACTGGTAATGAACCAGGATATCGACTCTATCATCCGCAGGACCACGGGCAGGGTCAGCGGCAAGCCAATAGGATGGATCAACATCCGCCAGATTGAAAATTCGATAAGGCAGCAGGCTTACGTTGAAAAAGTTCATATTTATGAAAGCCTCGACGGGAATATCTGTGTGGATGTAAAGCAGAGGGAGCCGGTACTCAGGGTCATCAACAGTAAACTGGAGACTTTTTATATTGACGGCTCCGGCAGGCTGCTGCCTCCTAACCCGTTTTATCCTGCACGTGTGCTCGTGGCTAACGGAAACATATCCCATTCCTATGTTGCAAACCGGAACTTCAGGATCGAATCACCCATGATGGGCGATACCCTGGGCCCGTCCGACACCCTGCTCGTGAACCTCTACAGGCTGGCGTTATATATCAACCGCGACCGTTTCCTCAAAGCCGAGATCGACCAGATCTACGTAACTCCCAGCCAGGAATTCGAACTGATTCCGAAAGTGGGCAATCATATTATCATGCTCGGGGGGATTGATGACCTCGACGGAAAATTTAAGAAACTGCTTGCTTTTTACAGGAAGGGACTTAATGTCATCGGGTGGAATAAATACAACTATATCAACATAAAATACAGAAATCAAGTAGTTTGTTCAAAACTTCAGTAGCATATGAAAAACTCAGGAATCATCGTCGGTCTCGACATAGGAACAACAAAAATTGCTGTCATCGTCGGGCGCAAGAACGAGCATGGAAAAATTGAAATCCTTGGCTATGGCAAAGTCCCCAGCATAGGCGTCAAGCGCGGGGTTGTCGCTAATATTGAAAATACTGTTCAGTCGATAAAGGAAGCTGTGGCCGAAGCATCCGCCAAATCAGGCGTTGATATCAAGTATGTGAATGTCGGGATTGCAGGGCAGCACATCAAAAGCCTCCAGCACAGGGGAAGCATGATCAGGGAGAATTTCGACAGTGAGATCAGCCAGGAGGATATTGACAAACTCTGCAACAGCATGTACAACCTGAACATGAACCCTGGGGAAGAGATCCTGGATGTGATCGCACAGGAATTCAGTATTGACGGAGAGCATGGCATTTCCAAACCTAAAGGCATGAACGGCAGGCTGCTGGAAGCTAATTTCCATATCATCATCGGCCAGACCGCAGCAGCAAAGAACATTTACAAGTGCGTAAGGAAAGCAGGTCTCGAGGTTGTCGAGCTGATTCTCGAACCCATCGCTTCAGCCGATGCGGTACTTAGCGAGGATGAAAAAGAAGCAGGTGTTGTTTTGGTGGATATCGGAGGAGGCACATCCGACGTAGCAATTTTCCATGAAGGGATCATCCGCCATACTGCTGTAATTCCCCTGGGCGGGGAGATCATCTCTGAAGACGTTAAGGAAGGCTGTTCAATTATTAAAAAACATGCCGAGGAGCTTAAATTAAAATTCGGTTCTGCGCTTGCCAGGGAGAACAAGGAAGAGGAAATTGTCGCTATTCCCGGTTTGCGGGGCCGTCCTCCCAAGGAGATCAGCCTTAAGAACCTTGCCAGCATCATTCAGGCTCGTATGGAAGAGATCATCGAACATATTTACTATGAAATCAAGAATTCGGGATATGAGAAAAAACTGCTTGGAGGCATCGTCCTAACCGGAGGAGGTGCCCAGCTCGAGCATATTGCACAGCTTACCGAATTCATTACCGGGTTCGACACCAGGATAGGATATCCCAATGAACATCTCAGCAACGAGATCCCTCCCGAAATGGCAAGTCCCATGTATGCAACAGGGATAGGTCTCGTCGAGATCGGCATTGAGAGGTTTGAAAAGGAACAGCAAAAGCTGAAAGAAATCGAGGAGGAACCCGAAGAACCAAGGCCGGAACCAGGAAAAACAAAAAAAGTAAAGGAAAAAAAGGTGAAGGATACTACGAAGGTAAAGCGTTCATTCCCGGAGCTTTTCCTTGACAAGGTCAAGGGATTATTCGAGGAAGATATTGAATAATCCCGCTATTAACAATCAATCTGTTAATAAAAAAAGAGAATCATAAAAAAACGGGCTGTACTAATACATAATTTTAAACAGATCTAATCTTTAGACACATGAGTGATATTTTAAAGTTCGATCTCCCTAAAAACCAGTCATCTATAATCAAAGTTATAGGAGTGGGCGGAGGTGGCAGCAACGCAGTGACCCATATGTTCAACCAGGGAATCACGGGAGTGGATTTTATAATCTGCAATACGGATGCCCAGGCAATGGAATCAAGTCCGGTCCCCACAAAGATACAGCTGGGGGCAAATCTTACCGCCGGCCTGGGTGCGGGTGCAGTACCGTCAGTAGGACGGAATGCTGCCCTGGAGAATGCCGCTGAGATCAGGGCCATACTCGATAAAGGGACCAAGATGCTTTTTATCACGGCAGGGCTTGGAGGCGGCACCGGAACCGGAGCCGCGCCGGTGATTGCTCAGATCTCAAAAGAGCTTGATATTCTTACTGTAGGGATAGTGACTATCCCATTTGCTTTTGAAGGAAGGAAGCGCAAGCAATATGCTGAAGAAGGACTTCAGCAGCTCAAGAAACAGGTTGACTCCCTGCTGATCATCAGCAATGACAAGCTAAGGGAACTCTGCGGAGACCTCCGCCTTTCCGCTGCATTTAAAAAAGCGGATAATGTCCTTACCACAGCAGCCAAAGGAATAGCCGAGATCATTACCGTTACCGGCCACATCAACGTAGACTTTGAAGATGTGAAAACTGTGATGAGGAACAGTGGTGTGGCGCTGCTGGGAACAGGTATTGCCAGCGGGGAAAACCGTGCGCTGCATGCCGTTGAAGAAGCGCTCAGCTCGCCACTGCTCGACAATAATGATATTGAAGGTGCAAACAACCTCCTGCTGTATATTTCAAGCGGCACCGAGGAGATCACTATGGATGAAGTGACGGAGATCACCGAATTCATTCAGACCAAGACCAAGTCATCGGCCGAAGTTATCTGGGGTACAGGTACCGATCCCGAGCTTGCTGATAATATAAGTGTTACCATCATTGCAACAGGGTTTGACCCTGAGCATCGCCAGAAAGACTCGAGCAGACCTCAGGATGTCATCCTTCATGACTTGTACGGCAAGAAAGTGGAATCGAAAATTGAAAAACGGATCTTTGAACCGAGGATAACCCATCAGGTCCCCCTTGCAGAAGAACACCATCAGGAGTTAACCCCGATCAAACCGGTACCTGAACCCATGGCTGTTGAACCTGAACCTGTCATGGAATTCCCGCTTGAAACGAGCCCCGACCTGGCATCTGTTTCCGTTGAATTTACCATTGAGAATTCAGGAATGTTCATGAAACCTGAAACTGCATCAGATGAAAGTATCAGCGCCACTGAACCTCAACTGGTAAATGAAGTTGTTTCACGGCATCTTGAAGAACCGTCTCCATATATGAAACCTCACCCTGCCGAACATACCGTTCACTATTCGCCACAGCCTGAACAGGACCGCAGGGCTTTTGAAAGGGTTAATAAACTCAGGTCCCTCAGCGAAAAACTGAAGAACCATATGCCTATCGATCCTTCCAATATTTACGAACTTGAAGCCGTTCCTGCTTATAAACGCAGGAATGTTGACCTCGTGGATGTGGCTCCCTCATCGGAACCTCATGCACCTACTTATTCGCTGGGCGAATCGGCTGATAAAAGCATCGAGATCCGTTCAGAAAACTCATTTCTGCATAAGAATGTAGATTGAAAAGTGCTCATCGTTAAATTAAAAAACTTACTTTACTCGCAGAACTTAAGCAAAAAACCCGGGATCGCTGAAATCGCCCGGGTTTTTGTTCTTTTGCTTAGCTTATATTGCAGTTCCCACTCCTACGCCCGCGACAGTTTTAAGATCAGGCTGAGCGATTCCCTGAAGTCATCCCTTAAAGGATTTTATGTCGAAAAAATCATCAACGCAACAAGGGAAGATTCCTGCATTGGCTTCGTACAGGTTGGAGCAGTCAACAAACTTGTTCCCGCATACCTTACACCTTCAATCCAGTATGCTTTCAGCGACCTCATTATGCATTCATTTCCATACAGTGCCGGACTCAAACCTCTGATAATCCGGATCAATGAACTGTATATTTACGAAATCACATCGGCCAATACAGAACTTTCAAGCATAGAACTGAGCCTGAGTTTTATTACCCGGAGCGACACTCTTTATTTCGACGAATACCTGGCAGGTGTGGCATTTGACAGGCACGCGCTGGACGTCACGCATCAGCACGAGGGAAATATCATTGCTGCCATCGAAAAGTGTTTTAACAATTTCAGTTCACGGATGCTTAATGGAAAATTATCGCATCGCCAGGTACCTCAATCAGAATTGGGCAAAAACCCGCTCATGCATACTGATGAATTTCCCATCATGGCACTAAAACAGGTCCCAAAATGCATCTTCAGGACGTACAGCGATTTCAGGGAATACAAGCCTGATACAGGCATTCAGTTCACCGTAAAATATACAACCTACAAACGCGATTCCATGCTTGTTCAGGCAAAGATCTACGGACTTCCCTGGGACAGCCTGGAACATATCTGGGGATTTTCCGATGGTCCCAATCCTTTCATCCGGGTAGGGAAAATTTTTTATCGACTGAAGCTAAAAAACGGGGAATACATCACCAGGATCTTCGTGACTGACGCTGGAAGGAGCGGCAATGCAGAGGTAAATGCCGGAGCACTTGTTGCCGCTACCGTTATAGGAGGAGTAATCGGGGGTGCTATTGCAGGAGGCATCATGGGTGCTGCTGCCGCCAATGAGGTCGGGAAATATAAACTCGATTTCGCAAGCGGAAAGCTGATAGTCCGCCCCATCCCGGATTATATGCGGATACAGTCAACCATGATATTCAGGCTTTCTTCGTCGTCGAGATCAGGGATACCACTAACTATCTTTTATGGAGATAAGAAACTGGCTACCTTGAACCAGGATGATTATCTAAAACTGATCGTCCCTTCAGGCCATAATACCATCAAGCTTAAGTGTATTCCAGGCAACGGAGCAACAACCGAACTTGAGTTTGCTGTCAGGCTTTTCCATACCGATGTTTTCCTTCTGAAAGTCAGAAAATCTCTGGAGGTAGAGGTATTCCCCGCATTTGACGAAGTCCGCAAGTCTGTCCTGGAATCAATGGAGGAAGACAAAACCGTAGTAGTGAATCTTTAAGGCCCTTGCCTGCCTGGCCTCAATCATCAATTAATTTACCTGATAAGGACATACCTGTTGATACAATCATCGGCAATGTGAAACGACCTGCCTTTTTTCCTGAGCATCCTTCCAAACTGTACAATGGTATCGGGGAATGATTCAAGCCAACCGTCTTTTACCAGGTATATTTTCGGCTGGGCGAATACTTCAATAACCAGGTTTGGATTCCTCACAAAATCCTTATCATGAGGTGTTGCTTTAATATGCAACGGATCGGGGCTGGCAACCATATATGCATTCCAGTATTCGGCAATGATACCGATGTCGCCCATTGATTTCAGCGCCGCGATCACCCTTATCCTCGAGGGTTTAACTTCAGGATAATAGAACCTGAAACAACCGCTCAACGAACCTGTCATCACTACCACCGCCAGAGCGATCTGCAATGATTTTCTCCATTTATTTTTTGGCTGATTTTCAAGCAACAGGATTAGACAGATCCAGGATGAGATAAAAAATGTGGTGAAGTATCTCCTTCCAGTGCCGTTGGCTGCAACCCAGCGGGAAAGAATTACAGCGGCAACTGTCAGAATGGCCTCAAACAAGAAAAAATAAAACCATGGATTTTCGGTAATTTTAATGCATCTCACTGCTTGCTTTTTTATCGGATAAACCAGCAGGATGAGGCTTACAGCAAGACCCAAAGCATAAACGCTTTCTATCTGGCTTTCCGAAGAAAAAACAAGAGTCTTGAATACCGATATTACAACTGTATGTATGTTTGCCGCCACAGATGCAGGCGCAGCAAAGAAGCCATTAGTGTAGTTCTGCACAGGTGTGGAGATCATCTTGGCATAATGTAAAACAAGGAAGCCTGCCACAGTCCAGGCAGCGAGAAAAATTGCAGGAACCATCATCCCCCTTAGGGAGATGGTCTTCTCTCTGTCTTTCCCTGCAACGGTATAATACAACACGGCCGTAATGAGTAAAGCCAGAATACTTCCCAGCGCCATATCCGAAACCCAAACGGCGACAATGAATATTAAGCAGGAACCTGAAAGCCAGCTGAGGCATTTCCAACGGAGCCTTGCTGAAAACGATCTGTCGAGAAAATTAAGCGCTATCAGCACAAGGCTGGTCTGGATTCCATATAATATGAGCAGGAATTCAAGAAAATGCCAGGGAGGGAAGAACCAAACCATTGCAAGAATAATCCTGCCGAAAGCACTTCTCACAAAACGTGTCAATGCCAGGAAGCCTGCAGCAAGTATAAGATAATGCACAAATGAAACGATCAGTACCGGCGGACATCCGCTCAAAGTGAATACCGTATGAGCGATCATAGGGATCAGGTTCCCCGAACGGTCCTGTCCCCAGAAATAAATATCATGGGGAAGCGAAAAAGACGGGGTCATCAGTATATTCACCGCCATATCGGAGGTCAGGAGGGGGTAGTAATTCTCGGCGAAAGTGAAAAAAGAAAGGAGGATGATAGCAACGATCACCAGCCTGGTCAATATGACTCCGGAGATTTTCATTTTCCCTTTTTGCTGAGCCGCCTGTGCACTATCCTTTCAACAAGGCTGAACGGAAGCATGGCAGCAATCCTCAACTGCAACATGTTATTGATGCGGTAAACCGCACGGGGCCTTGGCTTGCATGAAACATTGTATATAAAGCCGGCCGCTGTGGCAGGGCTGATCACCTTTCCAATCTCCTTTGATGCCTGTGATGCAAACGTAAAAAATGCCGTTTTAAGGGGATCGTCTTCGTTCGCTTCACCTGTTGCGGGACCGAGTTTTGAGACTGTCTGTAAGAGTTCGGTATTGATCGCTCCCGGCCTTATCACGACAACATCAATACCGTGAAATCTCAATTCCTGCCTGAGGGCTTTTGCATATCCTTCAAGAAGTTTTTTTGTAAGCGGATATGCCATGAAGGGCATCGCCAGGTTAAGGCTTTCACTGCCGATGTGGATGATCCTGCCACCCGGTCTCCTGAGCAGAGGAAGAAACACCTGGTTCACCCTGTAAGCGCCGAAAACATTCACCTCGAACATCTGTTTGAATTTCCCTACAGGTGCTTCCGACAGCAGGAAATAATTATCCATCCCTGCATTGTTGATGATGAGGTCGAGTCTGATATTTTCAGTATTTGCCGTGACATAAGCAGCTGCAACGGATTCATCGGAAGTGACATCCATCATAAGGCAAACCAGTTTTTTCTTTGACCCCTGCCGGTTTGTCGGTAATCCCGTATCGTTTGCATCTTCGTAAACGGGTTGCACCAGATCCGTTGCAAGAACGCTCCACCCTTTCTCAAGAAATGTGAGTGCAAGTGCTTTTCCAAGACCTCTTCCGGCCCCGGTGATGAGAACTGCTTTTTCAGTATCAGGCATGTTTCATGTAATGCTTTTCCTTTTTTCTCTGGATAACGGAAGACAGTGCACAAACCGGTTTCCATAAAAACTTCCATATCCCGAAGGCCCCGGGGACGTCTGTAAAATTACGCTCCCCCCTCAGGACTTTCCCGAATGCCTTCCACACCCTTTCGCTGTCGCGCACCCAATGATGCACCCTGAGAGGCATGGCGTTGAACAGCGAGCCGATTTTTTTTGCTTCGAGCAATTCAGGCATGATCTCCGAATTGATCCTTGCGGAATACAATGCAAGATCGGGAATTTTTCCTTGAAGGTTTTGCCTGATCACTTCTGCCGCCATTGATCCGCTTTTAACTGCCCAGAAAATCCCTTCTCCGGTAAGGGCATCGGTAAGGCCCGCGGCATCACCCGCTACCATTACCCTGCCGGAATGAAAGTCTGATTTTTTAGTCCTCACCGGCAGCGGGTATGAACGGTTCGACATCGTTTCCAGGATAGTGATACCTGTGGATGCCAAAAATTTATCATAATACTCCGGCATGCGTTTGGCCATATGCGCAGGGCCTCCCGTACCTATTGAAAATTGGTCTTTCTTTGGAAAGATCCATGAATAACCTCCGGGGAAGGTCCCCCAGTCGAGAAACACCGTATCTGAATACTTCTGCAGCATTTCGGGAGTTGACCTTACTTCCGCCTCCCAGGCCATCCCCCATTCAATATGCTTATTGAGGCCGAAAGTCCTGGCGGTCAGGCTGGAAGCGCCGTCAGCGCCTATGAGGAATAAAGAGCGGTATGCCCTGTTTCCTGTTCTGGCCGTGACCCCATGTTCGTCCTGCTCCATCCCTGTGATCTTTTCGGAAGTACGGATCTTCGCCCCGGCCTCAACTGCTTTTTCAAGTAAAAATGAGTCCAGCTCATCCCGCATGGTGCAATACATCAGGGGAAGCTCATGGGTCCTCGTGTACACATCCGACAAACCGGATGAAAAGCGGAATGAATGAACCACCGTGTGTATCACCGGGCTGATGTCATAAGGCAAAACGGAAAGTATCTTATGCGTGAGCCCTGCTCCGCAAACTTTGTAACGGGGAAACGATGACTTTTCGAGAATTAAAACGCTGATACCTGATTTCTGAAGATGATACGCGGCTATAGAACCGGCCGGACCGGCGCCTGATATGATGACATCAGCATCGCGGTCCATTGTCACAAAAGGGATATGACTTCCTTCAGCAGTTTGTCCTTATTTACGGGAACCACCCCTATTTCTTCGCAAACGATACCGCCGGCAAGATTCGATATATAGGCTATCTCGTATGGTGAACGCTGAGCCGCCAAACATAATGAGGCCACGCTGATCACTGTATCACCTGCCCCGCTAACATCGGAGATCGACCTAACATGAGCGGGGATCATCAGGTTTTTCTTTTCATGCTTGTCTTTCATACTAATAAGGACGCCCTGTTCCGACAAGGTGGTCATAACATAATCACATTTCAGTTTCTCCCTCAGCGCCTGGGCAGCGTCAATGATGGCATTGCTGTCGGTGGCATCCAGTTCTATTTTAAGCCCCTCCGACAGTTCTTTGAGGTTGGGCTTGAACAAGGTCACATTGGAAAAAGACTCAAAATTCTTTCTCTTGGGATCCACACAAGTGGGAATATTTCTTTTATGGGCTTTTTTTATGACCTCCTGTATCAGTTTCGGGGTCAAAACTCCCTTGTTATAATCCTGAAAAATGATGCAGTGAACATTCTCTGTCTCAAGTATGCGGTCAATAACCCTTGAAAGAGTAAGGTAATCGGCATGCACCAGGTCGTCATCTTCTTCCTCATCCACCCTGAGCATCTGGTAAGCGTTGCCGAAGATCCTGAATTTCGTTGTTGTGATCCTTCTCTGGCTCCTTACGATACCCGAGGCGTTCATCTTTTCCTTCTTCATCAGTTCGAGAAAGATATCACCCTTATCATCAGTACCAATCACCGAGCATAAAATGGGTTTTGCTCCCATGGCCCTGATGTTCATGGCAACGTTGGCTGCACCACCCATCCTGTGCTCCCTCTTCCTCAGAGCGACAATGGGGATAGGTGCTTCCGGCGAAATCCTCTCAACTTTACCCCAGAGGTAAGAATCCACCATAACGTCACCTATAACCATGACATTCTGTTTGTTGAACGAGTCGAAAAGTTTTTTATAATTGACTTCTTTAGCCATGATCAGGATTTAATTCTACGATCTATGCGAAGGAATAATCGGCAATGGTCTTAATGTTTTTATTTTTCTCGTCTGATGAAATATTCCCGTCGATAAGCCTGATGATACGATGCGTATGCAAAGCGATGTCCTCTTCATGGGTTACAATGATCACTGTATTCCCTTTGCGATGGATTTCTTCAAGCAATCCAAGTATTTCCAGGGATGTTTTTGAGTCGAGGTTCCCCGTAGGCTCATCAGCTAATATAATGGCAGGGTCGTTCACCAGGGCACGGGCAATAGCAACGCGCTGACGCTGCCCTCCTGAAAGCTCGTTGGGCTTATGGGTCATACGGTCGGTCAGCTTTACTTCTTCAATAACTGAGGACGCTTTTTCCAACCTTTTGGTTTTGTTATAGCCTGCATAGATCAGCGGCAGCATCACATTTTCCAAAGCAGTGGAACGAGGCAGGAGGTTAAAGGTCTGGAATACAAAACCGATCTCACGGTTACGGATTTCAGCAAGGTTGTTATCATCCATTTTGCTTACATCATGACCGTTCAGCAAATAATTTCCGCTGGTGGGAGTGTCGAGGCAGCCAAGGATGTTCATTAAGGTTGATTTGCCTGAACCCGAAGGCCCCATGATGGCAACAAATTCATTTTTTCGGATTACAAGAGAAATGGACCGCAGCGCTTCCACAACCACTGTGCCAACTTTATAGTTCTTTACGATGTTCTCAAGATGAATGATCTCTTTTTCCATGGATCAAAGATAAAAGGTTAAAACCGTAGTACAAAATCTTCTTTACTGAGTTCTTCACGAAAATATATGACACCCATATGGTAAAGGTCCACGCTGACCTTAACTTCGGGTTTTGCAATGATGAGTTTCCATGCTTCTTCCATGCCGGCCGACCAATGGATATCATCCATGATCACAATGGAACCGGCATGCAGATGCGGCAGGCATTCTTCAAAGTATTTCACGGTAGGTTCCTTACGATGGTTCCCATCGACAAACACCAGGTCAGGCTTCGGCATCAGCTGTAATGCCTCCTGCAGTTTCGCGTCAAAGCTGCCGGTGATGACACTTATATTATTTTTTCCGGCCTTTTCAATATTTAAACGGGCTATTGCCGAAGTTTCCGGGCAGCCCTCGATAGTGATTATTCTTGCTCCAGGAGCAGCTTCAGCCATGTACAACGAACTCATTCCCAGCGAAGTGCCAAGTTCAAGAATGCAGGACGGTTTGTAATGTTTCACCAGCTTATAAAGGAACTTGCCCTTGCCGGCCGAAACCAGTGAGTTGCGGGCGATTTTACTTACTTTGATCGTTACTCCGTCCTGGGGCCGACCGCTTTGTCCGGTTCCGAAATCAACCTTGTGGATGATCCTGTCATCCTTTAACAGCTCTTTCCTGATATTTTCAACAATTTCATATGCAGGGTAATGTTTATGGTTCTTCAGTACCTCCGCCCAGAACGTATAAATGAACGGGGAGTGAAGGCTGTACTTTGACTGAACCGATAAACGATGTCGGATGTAAGCTGAGACTGATTCCTTTTGCATGCAGGTATAAAAAGAATTCAGGCCATTTACACGGCCTAATTAAATAACCATATCTTTTGACGATTATTGTGCCTTTAAGTTACAGCGGGCCCCAATTTAAATCAAGGGGGAAAGTGCTTCACATTTTGCTAATTTTGCATGATCAAAACAATTATAGTGCATAAACCATCGAACAACATAGGCCGTTATTTTTCATTGGTCAAGATCCATCATACTCTTTTTTCACTGCCCTTCGCAATGATAGGCCTGTTCCTTGCCTTTAAGGAAACGGGTGGTTTAATAAGTATCCGCAGCCTCCTGCTGGTGATTCTCGCCGTTCTTTTCGCGAGGAATACAGCCATGGCATTCAACCGTTATGCCGACATCGAGATCGACAGGAAAAACCCGCGTACCTCGGGCCGTGAACTGCCAAGTCAGATTATAACCAAACCTGCAGCCCTGGCATTTATCATCATCAATGCCCTGCTTTTCATGGCCACAGCATACTTCCTGAACCCGCTTTGCTTCTTCCTGTCGCCGGTTGCCTTGCTCGTCGTGATGGGTTACAGCTATACAAAACGTTTCACTTCACTTTCGCATGTTTTCCTGGGACTTGGCCTGTCCCTGGCGCCGATCGGGGCTTATATGGCAGTAACTGCCCATTTCGCCCTGCTGCCCCTGTTGTTCTCGTTCTCCGTTTTATTCTGGGTGGCCGGTTTCGACATCATCTATGCCATGCAGGACGTGGCTTTCGACGAGGTAGAAAAGCTGCAATCCATCCCTGTATTTTTAGGCAAGAAGAATGCCCTGTTGCTTTCCATACTGTTTCACTTGATCTCAGTTGGATTCCTGGTCACGGCAGGTCTCACCGGTCCTTTCGGCAGGATCTTCTGGGTCGGCATGCTCGTGTTTAC
Organism: Bacteroidota bacterium; assembly: GCA_037141915.1. GTDB lineage: Bacteria > Bacteroidota > Bacteroidia > Bacteroidales > FEN-979 > CAIRDP01. The sequence goes on from JBAXBP010000047.1 coordinate 19,322, forward strand.
AGCCCTGATCGTTTACCAGCACCTGCTGGTCAAACCCGATGACCTTTCAAAAGTCAACCTGGCGTTCTTCACCCTGAACGGCATCGCCTCGGTGATCTATGCCTGCTTTGTCATTGCCGATCTTTTCCTCTGATTGAATTAGACTCCGGGTTTGAAGAGATATTTAATTTCTTAAAGGATTCGTAATATAGCGAGGCGGGTTCCCAGCAGCTTATGGTACTTCTCTTTCATTTCATTCGATAAGAAGCTGATATCGATCAATTCCTTCCATTTTGGTACTGCTGAGGAGAACGTTTCCAAGACTTTGTTGATACTTTTCGAAGTTAACTCACATCTTTCTTTACCAAAATAATCAACCAAAATATTGTGAGTAAGGTGTTTCTTCTTTCCTTTAAGAGGTAAAGCGATTTCATGGACCTGCGTTTTATATTCAATGGTCGAATTGACCAGATCGTAACATGGCGAGAGCTTAACCTTACCTTCTTCAGAGATGATAGAGAAATTCTTTAGGTGCATATCTTCATTGCCTGTCAGGTAATTGAAGATTGTAAGTTTAAACAGTGTTAATTTCTCAATCGATGGGAAGGTGCAGAAATCATCAATAACAGTCACAACTTTTTCCATGCTGTAATCATACTTGGTTTCCCGGCTCATGCCAGCCAACTGTGCAAAATCTTCTGTTGGGACTTTATCGTTCTGCCCTCTTCTGTCAAACCGTTTGATGAAATATGTAAGTGAATGATCCTTTGACCAGATTAAACCGTGTAATGGAACATCCAAGCCTGTTTCACTGGCAAGTCGCATTGTCAGGTCTTCATTCTGCGGCATTTCAGGATAGAGATGATGCTGGGGTTTGAGAATGTATTTCCCCCCTGTATCTACAATTTCAAATTCACCGTCTTTGATGCTCAATTTAGCACTCAACTTGGGCTGCACTCCTTGAATAGACATCTTTGAAGCACGGTTAAATGCCTCTATTCTTTGTTCTTCTGCAGTGTACTCAAACTCCTTGAGGACCTTCAATTCTGGTGATAAAAGCCTGAGCCCGGCTTCGCTGTAAAGATCATCTCCACAGGGAGTATATGTGATCGGACAAATGTTCATTCCGTAATTTCCTTAACTGTAACAGCCCCAACCATGTCCCCTCCAACAGCCATCAATTGAGAGAAGTAATCATTTTTATCAATTTTTTTAATCTTCAGCAGCCCTTCCAACTGAATTCCTTCAGGCAACAGCCCGTCAAAGAATGGTGGAAATATGTTGAACCTGAAGGACTTTTCCTTAACCGGCATGGTTCGTGAAACTTCAAGACGGTTATACTCGTCCAGGTATTCGAACAGGTATACTTTGCCTTTCTCAACTTCAGTCAGGGTTCCAGCCTCAATGCCTTGTACATATACATTAGCTCTTCTCATTTTCAGAGTTTTGTAAATTGTCCATAAAAGGACTTTTTAATAATATCCGTATGTTCAGCACTTTCAAAATCTTTCGCAGGGTGTCTAATTGTACTGATTCCTTCCCCTTCTCGATGTCGTAGATCACGGTCTTTCCAACACCTGCAAGTTCTGCCAATTGTACACGGCTTAATTTGGCAGCCTTCCTGTGTAATCTGATAACCTGCGCTAGATCCTGAGTCTGTTCCATTATTTACCTTTATGGCAGCAAAAATAAGCATTTTCCATTAAAGAACCAAACTATTAGCAATAATTTACTGCCAAAGCGGTATAACATTATCAAATAGCCCTGTTCTTCAATAAAATTACAGTAAATTACTGCTAAGGTGGTAAAAAATAGTATCTGTTTTACTATTGGTTAAGATCAGAAAAAACGAATACGCCCTTGCCGATAATCCAAGCTTATCCATCGCATTTTTCAGCAGCAGCTGCGATGCCTCATTAAGTTTGCAGAACTGCCTCATCTGCCTGGGATTCATCTGGGTATTGCAATAAACTCCTTTCGCTGCATTGAACCTGAGTTCCTGTTTTCTCCTTGCGATAACCACCCTTTCCCTGATACTGTTACTGCTCTCTGCGGATGACTGATCCCGTAAGTCACGGTATGGAACAGGAACAACCTCGAGTTGTATATCGATCCTGTCGAACAGAGGGCCGGAAATTTTATGCAGGTATTTTTGTATGTTGCCTGAATTGCATTGGAAGGGGTCTGTGGGTGATTGTAGAATCTGCAAGGGCAATCATGCGTTTGTATCTATTAATTGAAAACGGTACCACCTTCCTTTTGAAAACGATACCACTTA
>JBAXBP010000048.1:0-20965 GCA_037141915.1 Bacteroidota bacterium
CGTACATCTGCTGTATCCTGATCTGCATCCCGCCATGACTGGCAGGTTCTGCCGTAACATTCTGAATGGCCCATTTGTTGCTTGAAATGGAGATCACACCTTTCATCCCGTCGAAATTCGTTCCCTTATGCGGTCTGAAAGAGATGATAAATGTTGTGTCCTTCCCCGAATAGGTGGTATCCTCTATCTTGAAGAAATACCTGCTGAGGGAGCCGCTCCCGATAGGGTTGACATACGAGCTCTGGAAAATCGTGATAAAAGGTTTGTAGAATGAGAATGACTGGATTTGTGTGGTAAGGAAAACGAAGATCGGGTCTTTGAACCCCGACATCCTGGCAGCGATAACCTTGTTATAGTTTTTATCAGGGTGGAGGAATTTTCTTTTGGTCACGTTTTCCATCAGGAAGAGGTACTGGGATTTAAAGAAGGCCTGGGTTCTTGCTTCGCTGGTGTCGGCTATCCTTTTCCTGATGGTGTCGGCAAAAGCAGAAGAATCCGACCTCATCAGGCGTTTTAACATCACGGTATCGACCACGGCTTTCCCTGCCAGGGTATCCGTGTCAATAGTAAAGAAAGTTTTATCATATGAAGTATAGGAAAAAGAAAGCAGCTTCTCAGGATCATTTTTTTCCCTGTTTTCGATGGCATTCCTGATTATACGATGGGCGGGGTTGACTCCCGGCAGTACCTCGACTTCCCTGAGGTCGATCTGTTTGGGAACCATCTGGATCAGCAGGTTCTGGAGGCCGCCCGTAAGAGGATAAGTGAGAGGCTCATAACCGACATAAGATAAGGCCAGGTATTGAGGTTTTTTTGACCAGCGGAAACGGAATTTTCCGTCGATATCGGAAGTCCCGCCGAAGCCGTCTTCCTGGATAATGTTAACAAAAGCCAGGGGCTGATGAGTGTTTTTGTCGATGACTTTTCCGCTTACGACAAAGGTCTCCTGCGAAAAGGCGGAATTTGTCACTGAAAAGAATAAGGCAAACAATAATATGAGTCGGGATTTCATTGAACCGGCTTTTTGAATGGGTAAATATACTAACAATGGATTTCGCATAAAAATAAACCGTAACTTTCTCCTTCGAAAAATCAGCATGCTATGGTAAGAAAATTTCTACTCTTTATTCTTTTGGTTCTATTGAACTGCCAGGCTTTCCCACAGGATGATCATTACTGGTCACAACAATTCGGAGCCAACAGCACACTGATGGGAGGGGCTGTAGTGGCCGGCGTCAGGGACAATTCGGCCATTTATTACAATCCCGGTGCGCTGGGGTTCATCCAGCATCCTTCACTTTCAGTCGATGCCAATGTTTATAAAATCGACAAGATCTTCATTAACGACGGGGTAGGTAATGGGGTTGACCTGAACTCTTCGCAGCTCTGGATTTATCCGCAGATCATTTCCGGACTGGTAAATATTGTAAAAGACGACCGGTGGAAATTCTCATATGCACTGCTTACCAGGCAATATTCCAATGTACTGATGAGTACCCGGTATACCCAGGCCGATTTCTCATCCGACCAGGTCATTCCGGGAGACAGGTTTATTGGAGCGGTGGATTACAATGCGACTCTTAATGAACAATGGGGGGGGCTCGGTACATCCTTCAGGATCAGCGACCACCTGAGTGTGGGGGCATCGCTTTTTATTTCTTACCGTGCCCAGAGTTACCAGTTCTCGAATTACCTGAGGTGGCTGATGAAAGACGATACTTCAAGCACTTTACTGACATATAACAACGACAAGACTCTCAAGTATAAAACCTTTTCAGGACTTCTAAAGTTCGGAATTGCCTGGCAGAAGGGAGACTGGAAAATCGGGCTTACAGTCACAACTCCCAGGGTGCAGTTTTACGGCAGCGGGAACATCCAGAGAGAGGAATCCCTCGTTGCGCTTGACAGCGTTTCGGGTGCAGGTATACTGGTTATGGGCAGGCTCAGCGATATCAAGGCAAAATACAAGAGTCCCCTTTCGATTGGTGCGGGAGTTGAATGGTCCGGTAAAAAGACACGCATCACTTTCAGCTGCGAATATTTCTTTGCTATTAAAACCTACCATCTCTTCGAAACCAATTCGACTCCTTTTGTCTATCCGGCTTCGGTGGATACAGGATCAATTCATGAGGAACTACAAAGTTTCCTGCACGTAACGAATGCTGCAAGGGCAGTGTTCAATTTCGGCCTGGGTTTTTCCCAGGACCTTGGGGAGAAGTTTACCCTTATGCTCGGCGCCCGAACCGACTGCAGCACATACACACTTCCTGAGGAAGGCGACAAGTACCTTCATAATTCGGCAGGCTGGGACATTTATCATTTCACTGGCGGTATAGCGTACCACCAGAAAAGGAACAGTGTCAGCCTGGGCTTTACCTACAGTTATAGTCCCGGCGTGTCTTTTTCCAATGACGACCTTGTCTTGCCGGTCAGCCTTGAAGGACCAGCCAAGGTTTATGCCCAGTCGTTCGGCATTATCATAGGCTACACCTATTATTTCCCAAAATAAACCTGATGCCCGAAAACGATACATCATTAATGATTGCCAAGACCATCAGCGGTCTTGAACAAGTGTTGAAATCAGAACTTGAAGGGATTGGCGCGGTCAATACCGAGGTCATGAACCGCTCGGTAAGTTTCGAAGGAGATAAAGCCTGCATGTACAAGGCCAATTACCTTTGCCCTTCGGCACTTCGCATCCTGTTACCCGTGCATGTGTTCGAGATCAACGCCCAGGAGGACTTTTACAAGGCGATCAAAGAGTTCCCATGGGAAGAGCACCTCGATACAGATTCCACCCTGGCTGTTGATGCGGTGATATCCTACACCGTTTTTACCAACTCCCAGTTCGTGGCCCAGAAAGCCAAGGATGCCATAGTTGACAGGTTCAGGGAAAAGACAGGGAAAAGGCCCTCGGTTGACCTCGAGAACCCCACGCTCAGGATCAATGTTCACCTGTTCAAGAGCACCTGCACAGTCTCCCTTGATTCATCGGGCCAGTCTTTACATAAGCGGGGGTACCGCAAGCAGACAGGGATTGCGCCACTCAACGAGGTCCTCGCCTCGGGCCTGATCAAGCTATCAGGATGGGATGCTTCAAAACCCCTGCTTGATCCGATGTGCGGTTCGGGCACAATAGTTATCGAAGCCGCCATGCTGGCTTCTGCCATGCCCTCGGGATATTTCAGGTACGAGTATGGTTTCATGAAGTGGAAGGATTTTGACCAGACCTTATGGGAACAGATAAAATCTGATGCAGCTGCATTGATCAAACGGAATCCCCGCACAAACATTACCGGTTTTGACAAGTCAGTCATGGTGCTGAAGAAGGCTGTTGAAAATGTCGGCTTCGCCGGACTGGATCGCCTGATATATCTCAAACGGATCGCATTTGAGGACTCCGCTCCTCCATCCGCCGGAGGCGTAATTATCATGAACCCTCCATATGATGAACGGATACAGCTTGACGACTCGGTTGGATTTTACCAGATGATAGGGAATGTGCTGAAGCGAAAATACAGCGGGTACAAAGCCTGGGTGATATCTTCGGATCTTGAGGCCATTAAGTTCATCGGACTTAAGCCTTCAAAAAAATATACGGTCTTTAACGGGCCCCTTGAATGCAGGTTCCATTGTTTCGATCTTTACGAAGGTAAAAAAACCAGTAATTTTACAGGCTGAATTTAAATTCAATTTTATGTCAAGACTAGCAAGAATCGGAGTATTTACGTCCGGGGGTGATTCCCCAGGTATGAATGCCGCCATACGTGCGGTTGTGCGCACAGGTATCAATGAAGGACTTGATGTTTACGGGATTTACAGGGGGTATGAAGGAATGATAGACGGGACGATAGAACCCATGGAAAGTCATTCGGTCTCGAATATCCTCCAGCGCGGGGGAACTATTCTGAAGTCGGCGCGCAGCAAGCGTTTCATGACCTATGAAGGAAGGCTGAAGGCTTTCCAGAACCTGGAGCAGCACAAGATCGACGGCCTGGTAGCTATTGGCGGGAACGGGACTTTTACAGGGGCCCAGATCTTTGAAAAGGAATTTAATATACCTATCGTTGGATTACCCGGTACCATTGATAATGACCTTTACGGCACCGATTTCACCATTGGATTTGACACCGCAGCAAATACGGTAGTCCAGGCAGCTGACAAGATCAGGGATACTGCTACCTCTCATGACCGGCTTTTTTTCATCGAGGTGATGGGAAGGGATTCAGGGTACCTTGCACTCTGGAGCGGTATTGCCACAGGCGCTGAGTTCATCCTTGTTCCTGAAACCAAAACTTACATCGACAACCTGGCAAGGCTCCTCAAACATGACATGCGCAAGAATAAAACATCGGGTATAGTCATAGTGGCCGAAGGCGATGATATGGGCGGTGCCTATGATATTGCCGCGAAAGTCAAGGAAAAACTTCCCGAGATAGATACCCGGGTGACTGTGCTGGGCCATGTTCAGAGAGGCGGAGCGCCTAGCATGCATGACCGTATCCTTGCAAGCTGGACGGGCTATGAAGCCGTAAAGGCTCTCAAGGTCGGTAAAAGCTCGGTGATGATCGGGATAGAGAATAAGCTGATAACCTATACATCCTTTGACGATTCCATCAACAAGAAAAAGAGCTTCAATTTCGGCGGACTGGAACTGGCGAGGGTCCTTTCTTTATAAGTAGCGAAGTAGCAAAATGTTGAAAAGCGAAAAGCGAAATTATAAATCATTTCGCCATTTCGCTATTTAATTCTAACCCCTTGGCATCCGGAAAAATATTTGTCGACGTAATCCTCCCTCTGCCCCTGGCAGGTTTATTTACCTATGCAGTTCCGCAGGAATTACAGGATAAAATCGGAGTTGGATTCCGCGTGGTTGTTCAGTTCGGAAGCAGGAAGATCTATACGGCCCTCGTAAGGAAGATTCACAGCGAAGCGGATGGTTCAAGGAGTTTCAAGGATATTCTTTCGGTGCTTGATGATGCTCCCCTGGTAAAGGAATGGCAGTTCCGGTTTTGGGATTGGATGGCATCATATTATATGTGTACGACAGGGGAGGTGATGAATGCTGCCCTTCCGTCGGCATTCAAACTGGCAAGTGAGACCAGGGTTGCCATCCATCCGGCTTATATCCTTGACTCTTTGCCTCTGAACGAAAAGGAATTCAGCCTTGTAGAGAGCCTGTATCATGCGAAAAAAAGCATTGAGATATCGAGGATACCAAGGATCATCGAGCAGCAAAAGATAATTCCTGTAATTAAAACCCTGATAGAAAAGGGGGTGATCATCCTCGAGGAAGAAGTCAGGGTCAGATACAAGCCTAAGAAAGAAATCTTTATCAGGCTTGGAGGGCCTTTCGCCTCCGATGAGGAAGTGATGAAGGAATTGTTCGATCACCTGGAGCACAGGGCTAAAAAACAGCTTGAAATACTGATGACCTTCATCCAGCTTTCAAAGTTCGGATCAGATGATGTGCTGGAGGTCAGGAAAGATGAACTGCTGAAGAAGTCGGGCTGTAGCGCTGCAGTGCTCGACAGCATGATAAAAAAAGCGGTATTTGAAATTTATGACAAACCGGCGGTTCAGGAAAGTTCACTTAAACCCGAATCAAGCCCCGCTTCCATTACGCTTACCGATCAGCAGAACCGGGCAATTGATGAGATCAGGGAAGCATGGACGGCCAAAGATGTAACGCTTCTGAACGGGGTTACCTCATCCGGCAAGACCGAAATATACATAAAACTGATTCAGGAAACCCTTGACCAGGGGAAGCAGGTGTTGTACCTTCTCCCTGAGATCGCGCTCACAACGCAGATCATCAACCGCCTCAGGAAATATTTCGGAGGCAGGGTAGGGGTTTATCATTCCCGTTTTAACGATTCAGAAAGGGCGGAGGTGTGGAAACAGGCGGGAACCGATCAGGCTAAACCCGTTGGCAGCCAATGTGATATCATCCTCGGCGCTCGCTCTGCGGTTTTTCTTCCGTTCACGAACCTTGGGCTGGTCATCGTTGACGAAGAGCATGATTCATCGTTTAAACAGATGGATCCCGCACCCCGTTATAACGGCAGGGATGCTGCGCTGTTCCTGGCCCATCTGCATGGGGCGAAATCCCTGCTTGGATCAGCCACGCCGGCAATAGAAAGCTATTACAATTCAAAACAGGGAAAGTATGCCCTGGTGGAGCTTGCTGAAAGATTCGGCGAAATGGAGATGCCACTGATAAGGCTTGTGAACATCAAAGACGAACTTCGGCGGCACGGGATGAAAACCCATTTCTCAACAATCCTCCTGGACCAGCTCGCCGAAGTCCTGAAAAACAAGGAACAGGCGATTTTATTCCAGAACCGTCGCGGGTTTTCGCTCAGGCTTGAATGCGAGGCATGCAACTGGATGCCAAGCTGCAAGAACTGTGATGTCACCCTGGTATACCATAAAAAAAGCAACCAGCTGCGATGCCACTACTGCGGTTATGTAGCCTCAGTTCCTTCAACCTGCCCCGTATGTCAAAGCCCCGGGGTGAGGATGAAAGGTTTCGGCACCGAAAAAGTGGAAGAGGAACTAGGGATACTGCTGCCCGGTGCAAAGATCTCACGCATGGACCTTGACACCACCCGCAGCAAACATGCATACCAGAATATCATTACAAGTTTCGAGGAACAGAAGATAGATATCCTTGTTGGGACCCAGATGGTAACCAAGGGGCTTGATTTCGACCATGTGAGCACTGTTTGTGTGTTGAATGCAGATAACATGCTCAGTTTCCCCGATTTCCGTTCCGAAGAGCGCAGTTTCCAGCTTATGGCCCAGGTCAGCGGACGCTCGGGACGAAAAAAGAAACGGGGCCTTGTCATCATACAGACATACAATCCTGCACATCCCATCATTCAATCGGTGGTGAAGCATGATTACCTGGGGATGTATGGTTACCAGCTTGGAGAACGCAGGAAATTCAAATACCCTCCCTTTCACAGGCTGATCCTGCTCAAAGTCAAACACCGCAATCCCGAGTTGGTCAATAAAGCCGCTTCGGACCTTGCAAAACGGCTCACTGCTGTATTCGGCAACCGTATCCTCGGCCCTGAATACCCACCGGTGGCAAGGATCATGAACCAGTACCTGAAACATATCATGGTGAAAGTGGAAGTCGAATCTTCGGTGCAGAATGCCAAATCAAAGATGCTCGAAATAATTACGGAATTCTACAGGAAACCCGAATTTCATCCCGTAAGAGTGCTGATCGACGTGGACCCACAGTAAAACAAGCCGGCAATATCGTTTTTGCAGGCTGCTATTTATTCTTTTCCGCTGCCGTATCGACTACCAAATACAGGTCCTCGTTGTCTTTTTTCATCAGGTATTTTTCCCTTGCGAAACGCTCCAGCTCAGTGGAATCCGTTAGCAGTTTGTGGGTCAGGGCTGAATCCTGCCGGATCTCATCCAGGTAAAAATGCTTCTCCTCCTGCAGGTCGTCCAGCTTATCGCGCAGCTTGGCGCGGGTAAACACATTGTTGCTGTCGAAAAACACCATCCACACAATAAATGCAACCGTAATCAGGAAGTATTTATTGATAAAGATCTTCAGTATTTTTTTGAAAGTATCCACGAGTCTTTCCTGGTATGAAGGTTCTGCACAAAAATAAAAGAAATTGATTTACGGCCTGAAATTTATTCCACCTTTGATTTCAGGTAATTATAAAATTCGAGCTGTGAACGTTTCTTCGGAAGGCCGCCGTTTTTATACTTGTTGGCCTGACGGCCCGCAATTATCCTGGCCTTGGAATTATCAGCCAGTTCAATATCCAGCATATCCTGTAATTCTTTCATGAGTTCAGGTTCCTCAACAGGACAGGCAACCTCGACGCGGTTGTCGAAATTACGCACCATCCAGTCGGCAGAAGTAATATAATACAAGGGTTTTCCGCCGTTTGCAAAGACCAGCACCCTTGCATGTTCGAGAAAACGGTCAACAATACTTATGCCCTCGATATTCTCGCTAAGGCCCTCAACGCCGGGGAGTATAACACATATCCCGCGGATGATCAGTTTTATCTTGACTCCTGCAGCGCTGGCCCTGTATAGCTTCCTCACAATGGTTTCATCAACCAGGCTGTTCAGTTTAATTATAGCCCATGCCTCTTTCCCGGCTTTGGCATTTTTTATCTCCTTGCTCAGAAGTTTCATAAAAAAATTCCGCATAGAGAATGGCGAAAGGATCAGCTTCTCGAACTTATACGGTTTCAGGCTTGCTTCCATCATATGAAAAGCATTTACCACATCCTGGCAAATGTCCTGCTTGGCGGTAAGCAGGCTGAGATCGGCATAAACCTTGGCGGTATCCTCGTTGAAATTCCCGGTTCCGACAAGGGAATAGAAGAAGTCTTTACTATTTTCCTTTCTGCGGATGAGGATGAGTTTGCTGTGAACCTTGAATCCGGGAATTCCATGGATTACCTTCACTCCTTCATCACGCAGCCTTTCAGTCCAGTATATATTTGCTTCCTCGTCAAAACGCGCCTGGAGTTCCATGAACACAGTCACATACTTCCCGTTCCTGGCGGCATTTATAAGGGCATTGATAACGCTGGAATTCTTGGCCGCTCGGTATATGGTCATTTTGATCGAACGCACCTTGGGATCGATGGATGCTTCCCTCAAAAGGTCGATGATGTACTGGAAGCTCTGGTAAGGGAAATTGAGCATGATATCCTTTTCCTTCACAATTGAAAGCACCGAACGATTCTCGAAGAGGTCCTTATGCTTTAATGGCGGAAGAGGGGAGTACTGAAGTTCTTTATGCCCCATGTTGGGAAATCCCATAAAGTCCTTGAAATTATGGTACCTTCCTCCACCCCTGATGGGGTCGTTCTTGCCTATCTCAAGGCGTTTCTGCATAATTTTCAGAAGGTCTTCCGGTATTGCCTTGTCAAAGACAAACCTCACGGGTATGCCGCGTTTTCTTTGTTTCAGGCTGTCGCTGACCACTTCAAGGAAACTTTTCGAAACATCGCTGTCGAAGTCGAGTTCAGCATCCCTGGTGATCTTAACAGTATAGGCCGAAAAGGTATTGTACCCGAAAATTGAGAACACTTCGCTCAGGCAGTAACGGACCACGTCATCCAGCAAAATAACATAATGATTTTCATCTGCCGACGGCAGGATAAGAAAACGAGAAACCGTTCGAGTCGGGAGTTCTATGAGGGCAAAGTCATCTTTCAGTTTCTTGTCGGAATGCCCCAGCTTTACTGCAAGATAAATAGATTTATCAACCAGAGAAGAGATCTCCCTGAGGTTGCTGATCATGATAGGGAACAATCCAACACGAACCTGTTCCTGGAAGTATTTCTTTACGAAGCGGCCCTGTGCTTCATTGAGCTGGGTCTCGTCGATGATAAAGATGCCGTGCGACTTCAATTCCCCCACGATCTCTTCATATACACTCATGAATTCCTTTTCCTGAACCTGCACGATCTCAAAGATTTCCTTCAGCACTTTCCTTGGGTTCACAGGGGTGTCATATGGAAGGTTCCTGAACTTGACCATGCGGTTCAGGGTAGCAACCCTGACACGGAAAAATTCATCGCGGTTGTTGGAGAAGATCCCCAGGAATTTCATTCGTTCCAGAAGGGGATTGCTTTTGTCGGCTGCTTCCTGAAGAACCCTGCCGTTAAAATGAAGCCAGCTGATCTCCCGGTTTAAAAGGGGTAGTTTGCTCTTTGAAGCCATTAATCCTGATTCAGATCTGAGATTTAAGCATTTTCGGGAAGATGTAAAATTTCAATTCCGATTTTGAAGCCGGGGTTTCTTCCCATTTCCCGGTATGGAAATTGATACAGACGATTGCAGAGGTGGGCATATCATCAATGCCCGGGTGCAGGAAAAGATTGGCGAGTTGAGTGATCAGCGGGTTGTGCCCGAAGATCATCAGGGTATTGACATCATTGGAAGTTCCGTAAATCAGGTCAAGCATCCTGTCGTAGGGCCCGTCGTAAATCCTGCGGTCGTTAAGAATATCCTTAACAGGATAATCCAGGCAGGCAGCCATGATCTTTGCTGTTTCGTAGGCCCTGACTGCCTGGCTGGAAATCATAAGGTCAATTTTTACGCTCTCTTTGATGAGGTAATCCGCAACAAGCCTGGTTTTCTTCTCTCCTTTCGGGAGGAGAGGGCGCAGCTCGTCAGAATAGCCGGGGGCATCCCAGGAAGATTTGGCATGGCGGACTAAAAAGAGGGTTTTCATGGTTTGTTTCCTGATCAGTAAGCGAACAAAGGATAATCGGCCATCATTTCATTGACCTTTTTCTTTACTTTCAGGATGAGATCCTGGTTCTCAATATCAGAGATCACCTCGTCTATCATATCCACTATGACCGGCATGTGTTTTTCCTTGAGACCCCTGGTTGTGACGGCTGGTGTGCCAACCCTCAGCCCGGAAGTCTGGAAGGGGGAACGGCTGTCGAACGGCACCATGTTCTTGTTCACGGTGATATCGGCCAGCACCAGAGTATTCTCAACCTGCTTTCCGCTGATGGCGGGAAATTTCTTCCTGAGGTCGATCAGCATGAGGTGGTTGTCGGTTCCGCCCGAGATCACATGATAACCTTTGTCGACAAAGGCTTTTGCCATCACGGCAGCATTCTTTTTCACCTGCATGATATAGTCCATATACTCATCCGAGAGTGCTTCGTAAAACGATACGGCCTTGGAAGCTATGACATGTTCCAGCGGTCCGCCCTGGATACCGGGGAATACAGCCGAATCAAGCAGCTGCGAGAACATTTTAACTTCACCTTTGGGTGTTGTTAGTCCCCAAGGGTTCGGAAAATCCTTGCCCATCAATATCATACCACCCCTGGGACCTCTCAGTGTTTTATGCGTAGTGGTGGTGACTACATGGCACCAGGGCAGGGGGTCGTTAAGAAGCCCACGGGCAATAAGACCAGCCGGGTGGGCGATATCAGCCATCAGGATAGCCCCGATTTTATCAGCGATCTCGCGCATTCTCTTGTAGTTCCAGTCCCTTGAATAGGCCGAAGCACCTGCAATGATCAGTTTTGGCCTGACCTGCAGTGCCTGGGCTTCCATTTTGTCATAATCGATAACACCTGTGCTTTGCTCTACCTGGTAACCGACGGCCTTGTAAAAGATCCCCGAAGAATTGACAGGCGAACCATGTGAGAGGTGGCCGCCATGGGAAAGGTCAAGCCCCATGAAAATGTCGCCTGGTTTTAAAATCGTCATCAGGACAGCCATATTGGCCTGGGCGCCGGAATGCGGCTGCACGTTGGCCCAGGCTGCATTAAACAGGGTCTTGGCCCTGTCGATAGCCAGCTGTTCCGATTCATCAACATTCTGGCATCCGCCATAATACCTTTTCCCGGGATAGCCTTCGGCGTATTTGTTAGTAAGACATGAGCCCATTGCCTTCAGCACCTGGTCACTTACGAAATTCTCGGATGCGATCAGTTCGAGCCCGCTGCTTTGGCGGTGGAGCTCCTTTTTAATGATGTTAAAAAGTGCGGTATCTTTTTTCATGTGGTAATATTTTGGGATTTATTTTTTTTACCTGCAGCTGCCGGGCGCAATCTTACGCTTTTTTAAGGAAATAACTCGCCCGGGTCATCATATTTAAAATTTATTTAACACTGGAACCGTTATGAAATACGATTGATTTACAAATGTATTAATTTTCCGGCAAATTGTTGATCTTTGCATCTGACATCCTGCATCCTGCATCCTGCGTCCCGCATCTTGCATCCTGCATCACCCTTAATCTCAACCGTCCTGCTCGAATGGGAAGACTGAAATTAATAACTTGGCTGCTTCTTTTTCCTCTCTGGTCTTTTTCCCAGCTTAGTGCAGGGGTCGACGACACTATCAATCCCGGGGTCCCTGTAACTCTTACTGCAACCTACGGTTTGGTCGGTACAGGGATCAATTCTTCGGATGACGGAGTGGAAGGGCCTTTCCCGATTGGTTTTGAGTTTACTTTTTTTGGAAACAAATACACACAATTTTATGTCGGAGCCAACGGCTGGGTTGGGTTTACATTTAATACCAGGTACATTGGGATCAATGAACCATACAGGGTTCCCAGTCCTAACGAAGATAGGAATCCGAGAGATTGCATTCTCGGGCCGTTCGTAGATCTGAACCCTATCCAGGCCGGCAGCCCGTATATTTTCTACAGGACCCTTGGAAAGGAACCAACACGCAGCCTGGTGGTTATGTGGTGCCAGTGCCCGATGAATTCCTGCCTTGATTCTGTCGCAACTTTTCAGATAATTCTTAATGAGGGAAGCAATACGATAGAAAATCACATCATGGATAAACCATTTTGCGACTGGCATGGGAATAAAGGCACGCTGGGGGTTCAGAATATCAACGGTTCGATTGGTTTTGCGGTACCCGGCTATAATGCGACCGCCTGGACCGTGAAGAAAATGGCCTGGAAATATACGCCGGTGACCGCCGACAGCTTCCAGGTCGCCCGGATCCCTTATGATCTTAAACCCCTTACACCGGGTAATAAAGTCAACTACCACTGGTACCAGGGAGGGCAGGAGATTTCCGAAGACCAATCCATTATCGTGACACCTATAGAAAATACCACCTATATCGCATACTCAAAGATCTGCGCAGGGGATGAATTTTGGGACACCGTCACGGTATACGTCCACCAGATCATTCCAACCGCTTTCACACCCAATAACGACGGGCTGAACGACCGCTTCACAATACTTGGTTTACCAGTGGAAAATATTACGAGGTTCCAGATCCAGATCTTTGACCGCTGGGGCCAGGTTATCTATGAATCGAACAATATAGAAGAAGGATGGGATGGCACATTCAAGGGAAAGCCATGCCCTGCCGAAGTCTATAACTGGATGATCTACTACGAAACGAACAGCCGTAAGGACAAGATCTCCAACAAGGGCCAGGTTATGCTTATCCGTTAACCCTGACCCCCAGGGCTTCATGGAGTAAGCCCGTCAACTGCTTTTTATTGAATGGTTTCTCCTGGTAGTAGTTCGCCCCCTTTGCGAGGATGGCTTCTTTTTCCTGCTGAAGTGTGTACCCTGTAACCGCGATGATAGGGGTTTTCATGTACTCGTTTTTCTGCCTGATTTTCTCAATGGCTTCGCCTCCGTCCATTCCCGGACCGAGGTTGATGTCCATCAGGATCGCATCGTAAATGTTCCTGTTGGTCAGCTCAATGGCAGTCAGCGCATCCTTGGCCACGTCGAGCTTGTATCCTTTCTGAAGGTAAAGTTTTACAAGGTCAATGTTTGCATCATTGTCCTCAACCAGCAGCAGATACGGCTGCTTGCCACTCTCCTGCAGTCCTGTTGAATGCCAGTCCTGTAAAGTGGCGGCCCTTTGCTCAGGTGCCTCTATGGACTTTTCGGGTATGCTGAGTCTAAAGGTGGATCCGCGTCCGACTTCGCTTTCAAGTTCAAGCTTGCAGTTAAGCAGCGCTGCGCTTTTTCTTGTGATTGCAAGCCCGAGCCCGCTGCCTTCATAAGGCCTGTTATAACCCTCACTGGCCTGCCTGAATTCATCGAAAATCATCTCCTGTTTCTCGGCAGGAATGCCGATTCCCGTGTCGCGGATACTGATGATGTATCTTTCGGATGGCATTTTGCTCTTTTTAAGCTCGACGCCAATTTCGCCCTGGGAAGTGAATTTTACAGCGTTATCAAGAATGTTCAGCAGCGAGGCCTGAAGCAGGTGTTCATCGGAATGAATGAATACCGAGGGTTCGATATCGCATTTTATCTCAATCTTTTTTTCCGAGGCATGTTCCGTGATACTGTCCACGCATTGTTTTGTCAGGTCCGACAGATTGACATTCACAAGATTCAGAAGATATCCCGAATCCAGCTGTGCAAATGTCATGATTGAATTCAGGGTCCTTAATAACCTCTGGGCTGAAGAAAGAATGTGCACTGTCATCGCCTTCTGGGACTCATCAGTTACGATTGAACTGAGGATCTCGGTAAATCCCAGGATGCCGTTCATCGGGGTTCTGAATTCGTGGCTTATGTTCGCCAATAGGGATGATTTTACACGGCTTGACTCTTCTGCAGCAAGCTTTGCCTGTATCAGTTCCAGCTGGGCCTGTTTTTTCTCAATCCTCAACTGCATTTCCTCCAGTTCCCTGGTAACAGCAGGTCCAAGCCGGCTGAGGGCGCTCTTCATCAGGTAATCATCGGCGCCTTCCTTCATGATGGAAACGGCAAGGTCTTCCCCTACGGTACCTGAAACAAGAATAAAAGGAATGTCGAGGTTCCTGGCTTTAAAGACCCTCAAAGCTTCCAATCCGCTGAAACCGGGCATGGAGTAATCGGAGATCACTATATCCCATCCGCCCTTATCCAGTTCCGCTTCCAGGTCAGGCCTGGTCTTGACCCTGACATAGTCAACGTCAAACCCTTCTTTTTTCAGCTGGCGCAAGACCAACAGGGAATCGGTTTCGTCATCTTCAACCTGCAAAAGTTTTATCTTTCTCATCTGTCCTCGTTCAATTAAACCAATTAATGTTTGCTGATTTCGTTGTCCACAGTGAAATAAAAAACAGAACCTTCACCTACGGCACTTTCGGCCCATATCCTTCCGCCATGCTTCAGGATCACCCGTTTGACCGTGGCCAGACCTATCCCGCTGCCTGTGAATTCATCCTCGGTATGCAGTCTCTGGAAGGGAGTAAAGAGTTTGTCGTAGTAAGTCATGTCAAACCCCGCCCCGTTATCCTTAACAAAATATACAGTTCTGCCATCCTTTACGGTACGGTCGAATTCAATCACTGCCTCCTTCACTTTGGAACTGTATTTCCAGGCATTATCAAAAAGGTTCTGTAAAACGATGCGCATGAGCTTGGGGTCGCAATACTCGAGCAGGCCATCCCGTATCATCAGCCTGACATTTCGCTTGGAACTCACCTTACGGATCTCATTGTTGATCTCTGTGGCCATATCACTGAGATTGATCTGCATCTTGTCAATGTCCTGCCTTACAATCCGTGACAGCTTCAGCAGCTCATCAATCAGGATGTTCATAGACCCTGCGGCTTCGGTGATCTTTTTCAGCAGATCCAGCTCGTTAGTGTCCAGTTTTGAGAAATAATCTTCAATATACGCCCTGGTAATATGGTCTATCCTTCTGACCGGAGCTTTCAGGTCATGGGAAACAGAGTATGAAAATGCTTCAAGTTCTTTGTTCGTAGTCTCAAGTTCGGCGGTCCTGTCCCTGACTTTCTGTTCCAGCTGTTCATTAAGTTTTCTTATCTGTTCCGTTCGTTCAACTACCAATGCTTCCAGTTCTTTTTCACGGATATAGCGGATACGGTATTTGATGATCATCCATATCATTCCGAAACCTGCAAGAATGAGGACCGCTATGAACCACCAGGTCTCATAAAAGAATGGCAGCACATGTATCCTGATGCTTGCGGTGGCAGGTGATAATTCACCAAGGTTGTTGAATACCTGTACTTCGAAGACATAATCACCCGGGGGAATATTGGTGTAATATGCAACCCTGCGGCTGCCAACCGTATCCCAGGTACGGTCAAATCCTTTAAGCCTGTAAATGAAAGTAAGTCCTTCGGGCGAGATAAACGATGGCGCTGTATAATGGATCTCGAGGTGCGCCATCCCGGCACCAATCTTATAAACTTCGCTGTTTAATGCAGGTTTGTTGTTGATCAATACAGAATCAATGAGGGGAACAGGCCTGCTTGTCCATGTAAATGATTTCTCAGGGTCAAATGCCGCAATGCCCCCGGTGCAGGGATACCAGAACTGCCCGTTTTTCATCTTCCAGGCTCCCGGGAAAAGGCCCATGTGAAGGCCGTCAAAGCCAATGGCAGTGTCGTATGCAACGTTGAGCAGGTAAACCGGCGCATTCTTGTTTTGTAACACTTTCTGCAAAACCCCGTATTTAACCCCTGCAAATCCGTCATTCCCTGCAAACCAGATATTTTCTGATCTGTCCTCCATGATGTAACCTATGGTTTTGCCTGTGGCGGCAGTCAGTTTTTTTGAAACCACCGGAATGAACTTTTCAGTGGCAGGATTAAGGTGGACTATGCCGTTGTATGCGGTACCTATCCATATATTATCCTGCGAATCCAGGTGGAGGCAAAGTATTTCATTATCGGTGAGGCCCTGGCTGATTCCATAGGATTTAATCTTACCGTCTTTGATCCTTGCCAGGCCGCCATCCTGGGTGCCTGCCCACATAAATCCCTTGCGGTCTTCAAGCAGACAAAATATCCTGTTGCTTGGCAATCCTTCCTTTGTGGTCAGAACAGAAACAACCTTATCATCTTTCATGACATAGATACCCTGGTTAGTCCCTACCCATAAATTCCCTTCTTTCGAAAAATATAATGCATGAAATTCGCCGGCTGTAAGTCCTTCCTTCTGGGAGAACCGTTTTGAAGTAATCCCGTTAAATTTCACCAGGACGTTCTGGCTGCCCACCCAGATATTGTTTCCTTTATCTATAGCGACAGAAATTACAGGCGAATGTCCTATACCCAGTTTCGGCCCCAGCTTTTCAATCCTGTTATTCCTGATCCTGTCAAGCCCCCCCTCGGTATTGCCGGCATAAATGCTGCCGTCGTCCGCCTGAATGATGGAAGTTATCCAGCTTCCCGAAAGTCCGTTTGCTTTACTGATGATCTGAACGGGGACTGTTCTTATCCTCGAAATCCCCGCAGCTCTTGTCCCTGCCCATAAGTTCCCTTCCATATCCCTGAAAAGGCATAATACGAGGTTGGATGAAAGGTGTTTCCGGGTATCGATCAGCTCGGTTTTCCCGGTCATTGTGTTCATGAGGAAAACACCCATTCCGTCAGTAGCTATGGCAATCATGTTCCTGCCAAACCCTGTGATTTGCTTGATCGAATGTTTGATCTTTCCCTGAGGGTCCTCCCAGGGAGTGATCTTTCCGTTTTTCAGGTAATAGAGATACCCGTCGTCGCTGCCGATCCAGAGAGTATTGGTTGAATCGTAATATAACCCATTGATATTCTGATGGATCAGCCCTTCCTTCAATCCATAATTTTTTATTCCGTTTTCCCCGATTAAACTAAGGCCTTTATCGCAGCCTACCCATACTTCCCCATTGCCGCCGGGACAGATCACATTGACATCATTATCACATAAACCGTCTGCCGTTGTATAGACCCTGGAAGCATTCCGGCTAAAGCAGAGAAGCCCGTTTCCTGCCAGCCCGGCCCAGATCGAATGGGACCTGTCTTCAGCGATGACTGTTATCGTTTTATTAAGGAATACCTTTTCTGAATCAAGTACACTCCATTTATTGTTTTTAAAGGTTAGTATCTGGCCATTGTGAAAGCCTGCATACAGGGTGCTGTCATGCGAAAGGAACAAAGCATTGCATTCCTGGTATTTGAATATACCTGGTGCCGATAGGTTGACGTTTAAAAAGTGGTTGCCATCGAACCGGTACAGCCCGAATTCATTGGCAAGCCAGAGATAACCGTCGGGAGTTTGTGCAATATTGTAAACACCTGCAGGCGCGTTATTGCCAGGGAGCCAGTTCCTCACCTGGTATGAAGATCCTGAAACATCATCCAGGTTAATTTGAGCAATTGCTGAAGGTATTTGAAAAATTGTGACAAACACCAACAATAGCATAGCATATTTTCGGCGCAACATGGAGAAATTTGTTAATTCATTTAGAAATCAAAGATATAACTATTTAAAATTTTCGACAAACAATATTGCATTTTATAGAATGTTTAATAATTTAGTGGCAAAATTATTAACTTAAATTCATGAGCTATGGCACTGACTGTTAATTTTTTTGATGTTTATGGGAAAAAACATGTTGCTACAATCAATGTAAGTGACTTTACACAACTTCGGCCTATCGATGTGATACAGATCATCCGGGATAAAGGTTACACTGCAAAACCCACTGGCGGTACCGGCACAACGATATGGAAAATGGGTAAGCCAAATGGCGGCGGAAACTATATTGATGAACTGTCATTAGACTCTAATGGAATACAAAATAATGATATTGTGCTTTTGAGGGAATGGGATGTTATTAATTCACCCTGTGTAGTAGTATAAGACCAGACCCCTGGTTTATTTCAGGCACTCCACCTCATCCACAAAAAGCCAGCACTTCTGCCCTGGTGCATTATGCCAGGGCGGGTTGGTCTTTTGATTAACCCCAATAACTTTTATATACCTCGCCTGCCGGTTGATACGGTCGGAAGTAATATGCAGGATCGAGGCTCCGGCTTCCAGTGATCCTTTGCCGGGAGCAGCAGGCTTAAAGGTCCCTGCTTTCTCATAATTGCTGCCGTTGGCACTGGTATAAAACTCAACCGATACAGGAGGGAAGATATATGAAGCCGTATTGACCAGGAAACTGATCTTAACTTCACCGATCTGCTTCTCCTCACCGAGGTCAATAACAGCCTGTAAGTCGTTCGACAAAAATCCAAGCCATCTCCCGTCATAATAATTTTCGCTCCCCCTCATCCCGTCGGTTAGTGTAAATTCATTCCCACCGTATCTCGGATTAGGCTGGGCCTTCAGTGCAGCTTTACACCCAAGCGCCTCATGTTTAATAAATTCTATCTCTGCGGATGACTGAGAGGGTGCGCCCTGCAGGAATGCTTTTGCAATCAGATGGCAGCCTGATGTGAACCTCAGGGAATCAGAACAGATGGCAGATGAGTCTGAAGGTGTGCTTCCGTCGGTGGTATAATGGATCACGGCAGTGTTGTCGGCGCAATGCAATCCCACCTTCCAGCTTTTTCCGGCCGGATCAAAGACAGGCGAGATCACAACTTCGCGGTAGTTGACATGAAGGGTGTCGGTGCGGAAAGAGCCTGCAGGCAAACCCCAGCGGTCAAAAATAGAAGCTGTATCAGTGTTCAGAAAAGCATACCTCACGTACTTCGGCTCTGGGACTTCAGTGCTGCTGACCATCACTGAACTCCCCATGATCACCGCTGTTGCCGGCTTAAAGACCCCGTCGCTGCCGGCAATCCTGAAGCCGGTGATATTATCGGATTTGCCATAAACAAAATCGCTGTTTTTAAAATATACCTGGATCTTGTCAGTTTCTATCCTTGAAAACCAATAGGCCGGCCCCGACCAGGACCTGAGGTAGGTTTGTTTGTAAGCTTTTGCGATAGCAAGCATGGAAAGGCGGCGTCCCACTTCCTCCTTGTTCTTCGGATGGATGTCTTTGAGATTGCCGATATCGAGGGTAACGGCCATCCCTGTATTTTCGACAGTGAGAGCCTTCTCCTGGGCTTCCCTCAGAAAACCGCTGGCTTCTTTATAATCGTGGTAATCATAAGGAGCTATCTGTACAAAAAAGAAAGGAAGTTCGGGCTGCCTGAAGTATTGCCTCCACGACCTGATCATCCCGCTCATGAGGTTGCCGTAAAGATCTGCGTCGTACCGGTTAGCTTCGCCCTGGTACCAGATAAATCCCTTGATGGTGTAATTGCGCAAGGGGTTTATCATGCCATTGAACAGAACCGAAGGAGCAGAAGCATCCCAGGACGGGTTGTTAGGATGATTCACGTAATATGAAAGGCCGGGAGAATATTTAAGGTATTCAAGCGGAGTCCATGCTTCAGCAGGGGTTCCGCCCCAGGCTGAAACTATAAGCCCGATGGGGACATGGAATTGTTTGTATAACTCCAGGCCAAAGTACAAAGCGGTAGCGCTGAAATTCAGAATGGTTGAAGAATCTGCTTGAAGCCATTCGGCATGGCAGGTATCGGAAGGCAATTTCGACACCTGTTTCTTTACAGTGCAAAGCCTTATCTTTTGCAGGTGGGAGGTATCCACCCTTTTTTTTAGTTCGGGAAAATATGGCCAGCCTCCAAGGTCTTTGAAAGTATACTCCATGTTTGACTGCCCGCTGCAAATCCAGACTTCGCCAACCATCACGTCATGTATAACCACCTTGTTTGTCGCGGTGATGGTAATGGTATAAGGTCCTCCGGGGCCACCCGAGAACATTCTTACAGCCCAGTTCCCCGAAGGATCGGCCCTGACCGCTGCAGATTTGTCGTTCCAGCCTGTAACTATCGTGAAAGATTCGCCGGGATCGGCACGTCCCCACAGGTATACCCAGCTGAATTGCTGGAGCACCATATGATCCGAAAGAACTGAAGGCAGGACCACCGCCCCGCTCATGGATTTGATGAGGAATATAAAAAGTAATGAACAAAGCAGCCTTTTCATCAGCGGTATGTTGGTTTTCAAAGGTCAGATTTTTTAATTTAGTCGCCCGAAAGAAAAAAATTGTAAAACAAATATACCAATGAAACGATCATTGATCCTTTTTTTGATTTCTTTTTGTTTTCTCGCAAGGCTTTTTGCCCAGAAAGAAACTCCTGTACAGCATGATTCAAGAATGCAATGGTGGCGTGACGCCCGCTTCGGGATGTTTATCCACTGGGGGTTGTATTCTGTCCCTGCCGGAACCTGGAATGGAAAAAACGAATACGGGGAATGGATAAGGACTTCAGCAGAGATCCCCCTTGACACGTACGACAAATTCCAGGGCCAGTTCAACCCTGTTAATTTCAATGCCGATGATTGGGTTAAAACCGCAAAGGATGCGGGGATGAAATATATAGTGATCACTTCGAAGCATCACGATGGCTTTTGCATGTTCGATACAAAGCAGACTGGATTCAACATTATGAAATCACCGTTTCAGAGGGATCCTATGAAGGAACTTGCCGCGGCCTGCAAAAAATACGGACTTAAGTTTTGCTTTTATTATTCCATCATGGACTGGCATCATCCCGATTACCTTCCGAGAAGGGAATGGGAAACTAACAGGCCTGCCGGCGACGCCGATTACGACAAATATGTTGCGTACATGAAAGCCGAACTTAAAGAACTGCTCACCCAGTACGGGGATATCAGTGTGCTGTGGTTTGACGGGG
>JBAXBP010000049.1:0-20965 GCA_037141915.1 Bacteroidota bacterium
ACTTTTCGGTGCACTTTCATAGAGTCGCAAAAGTGCACCGAATTTTGATGTATTTTGTTAATAATTAATTAGATAGATTATATGGGAAAAATGTGCAAATTGACCAGCCTTCGCCAGGAAATCCTGACAGTCTCAATTTATTGATGGTTAATCAACTAAAGTGGTCAACTAAAATCGGCGGAAGGTGGTCAGATGATCCGTTTTGCCCACTGTTACCCGAGGTTCATGCATTTCTTCTTTACTTCAAAAAAATTCCCCGCTTTAACTTTGTGGCTCTGCGACGATCTTTTTTGGTATGTAATCCTGATTTCCTCTTTAGTCATGTTCATGACAAAACCAGGAAACAGCCTGTAATCAGAAATAAACCGCCATGTTTCCCCGCATGTGGGGAAGTCGGCGTTCAGTGGGTGCCCGCACAGAAAGCAAAATTTCTCATTACCTTCCGTTGACGTGCCACATTTTGGACATTTACAAGTGTTCATTTGTTTTTTTTTAAGAATGAATTAATTCATTAAACCAATAAAAAAATCATCAGCAAAGAACAAGCGAAATTCCTGGTAGACCGTGCTTCCTGCTTTTCACCAGGATGCTTGTTTTAGCAAGAACAACCGAAGAACTCTTGTTTCGGATTAAATACTTTACAAAGAGTGGGCCGTAATTACAGAAAATTTTAAATTGTTTGATACATGTCAGCTATCTATTTGACAATGAATGTAAAGGGAAGGAATTTTCTTTTTGAAAAAGGAAGATCCCGGGTGGGATTTGGTTACCTTATGGAATTATTTCTGAAGAATATCGCGTACTTACGCAAAAACGCGTTAATGTTTGTCCCCGTGGCCTAGATCCTTTCAAACCTGAAATCACAACAACCGCCTCCCTTGGCTAAGGTCTGCCCGCGGGAATACCTGATCCCTGATTTTTTAAGTATTCGGGATAAACAACATCGTCGGCATAACAATTGGGAATGCAGGCTTCAGGCACTCCCGTTTTTTTCGCCAGCTCATACCAGACGCACCAATGCACTTCAAACAGGAAACAATCCGAGGAGTTTTCTGAATGCTTGAAATTAATTATTGAACCACATGTGAACGAACCAATGACCAGGCCCATGTGGTATCCTGGTTGACCTGGTCAATCAATTGGATCACTCCAACATTCCTGGCGGTAAAACAGTCTATTGCTGTCCAATTCGAATGGGAATCAATGTAAGTAGTTTGCGTTTGATAGACATTTGTATATGAGATTCCGTTTAAAACGAAGGTAGGATAAACTTTTATTAACCAGTTCTGATAGCGGGCCGGTTCGTCAAACGCCCAGGTACTTAAAGCAATACTCAAATCAGATCCACAGAAAACAACCAATTCAGACCCCAGGTAAGATGATTCAATCCTGAATTTCAGATAAACATTACTGTTGAAGGTTATTATGATCTGATCATATTGCCCGCTTTCCTCAGGATTATTAAAAGACAAAGTTTGTGAATAATTGTCGGTTACGTATGTACTGTCATATGCCTGGCTTTTTTTGTCGAAATAGATCCAGTAGCTGCCTTTCTGATAATCAGCCCAGGCTTTGAATTCATCCGAAACGGTATAATGCACAGCAGGGGCGGTTTTCTTACAGGATACCGTAAGACCTGTTAATCCACATAAAACAAGAAGAAATCTAACGGTATTCCCACTTAACGCAATCATGTTTCCCTGCTTAACACTGTCTCCAACCATGACATGATTGGAGACGGCTATCTTTTACATTTTATACTATATCCTTTGTTGTTCGTGCTGTAACTTATCGTTTCGAATCCGGCTGTTTTCAACTCATCTACAACATGATCCAACGAATATTTATTAAAGATACCATCCTTTGTAAATTTCATTTTTTTTATATAGTCGGTTTTTGCCATAAACAGGCAAAATACGCCACCATCTTTGAGCCCTGTCCTTATTTTTGAAAATGGTTCGGCAAGCCTATCCCAGAAATAGATAACATGCACGCAGAACACTTTGTCATAATGCTCCGGTTTTATTTCATACTCTAAAAAGTTCCCGAAATTCAATTCGACCTTATTCTGCTCAATGAATTTCCTGTTCCTTTTTGAAGCTTCCTTAAACATCAGTTCCGAAAAATCGATACCTGTGATGTGACAATCATAATTTGATGAGATCCTGTTCACGCCAAGTCCATGACCATAACCTATCTCAAGTATCCTGTCATTTTCTTTTATTTCAAGTTCGGGGATTATTTTATCATAGTCAGGGCTGTTGCCCTTTTTCATCACTTTGGATATTATTTTCCCCAATACCCCCCTGGGTTGTTTAAATTGACTACCTATTAATCTCAGCATATTTGTTTTCCTCCGGGTATTGCTGTCCTGCCTCCATTGTTATATCAGAGTTTATTAATGTTTTACGATTTCCCATTTCTCAATTTTTCCCTTTACAACTTGAAACAAGGGGTGAGGTAAAATGGTTTTCATTTTCTTCAGTCTTTCATATAACTCAACGTCCCTGGTTTTTAGTTTGCCCTGAAGATGTGCGAACTCGTAAATTAATTGTCCTTCAGTTACTGTTATGAATGCTGATATCAATGGCTTACTGAATTTGCTACTGTCAAAAGCAAAGTTTCTATTTATGGCTTCATCATAAACAGTATTTAAATATTGGTTGATGGCATCGTTCGGGTTCCATGAAGTTTTAAAGCGATCAAGTTGAGGATGATTCCTGTAACCTGATGTTTTACCCTCCAAAACAGTCTTTGCCAACAGGGATTCACGCCAAAGGGCAACAAGGCCCTTTGAGTCAAGATATTTTGGATGTATTGACCAGATTCTCATTTTGAATTCCTGAAGGGCACACAAAATCGTACCATTTCTATTACTCTGAATGAAGTGATGTTTTGTTTTTGCATGCCTTTTATCACTTTGTTCGATCCAACTTCTTTAACACAAATATAATCTATTATTATCTGTTTTCGAAGATTTCTTCTACTTTTTTGTAAGCAGGCAAAGGAAGTTTGATTAGCGGAATTAATACTTCCAACAATCGGAAAAGGATGCGCTAAAATTGGATATTCCCATTAATTTGGAAGGCGCAGTGAAAATTTCATAGATTTGATCATTAATTCAGATTCTTAGTACATGAAGATATCGCCCGTGGAACCCGGATTGCTTGACCTCGCTATGAGGGACAAGGATTTTGCCCTGTTTTACCAGAATAAACAACTGCTTTCGCCCGGTGGTAATGAGATCAGGAGCGAGAACCAGAGAGTGCTTAAGCAACTGATGATGGAGGCCTGCTTTAAAAACTCCATCTCTGATGAGGAGTTCTCGGTATATACCCTTTTATCTGTGATCACCGATTTTATGGATAAGGAAAAAGATCCTTTTCTTGAGAATTTCAATGAGGTTGCTTCATATGACCCCATACTGAAATTGAGGGAGGGGTGCCTTAAGGCTTCCGAGATCAATAATGCACCCGGCTTTCACGCCCTGCTCGAAAATGAGCCTGTGCTCCTGAATATGATGTTTTTCGGCATGGACAGCCTGCTCGAGGCATTCGCACGGTTTACCCTCGATATGCGCGAGACAATATTCGCAGGCATGGAAATTCCCGCGTGGAAAGACTTTCTGATGCAGAGCTACATCAATCTTCCTTCTTATAAAAAAGCGGTAGTCAACCTGCTTTCGTTTACACATCACTCAGCTGTTGTGCTTCCCATGCTGATTGCAGGTAATTATATCACAGGGATTGAATACGTGAACGGACTGCCTGCAATCCACCTTCGCGAAACATCTGAAGTATCTTCTTCACCTTTCACGGTTCACGGATCACGGATCACGGTTCACGGCTTCCGTGAAACTGTTCTGGCAGTGCTCGACAATGTGAGGGATGCCGTTGGGTTTCTTTCCTGCTACAGTAATACAGGGAAGGAAGGCCTCAACTACCTCATCAGCAAAGGCGAAGGCAACGACCTGGAGTTCAAATCGACCCTTCGCTGGGATCTCAGGGCGGGTAAAACAAACCAGGCGGTCGAAAGAGCCTGCCTCAAAAGCATTTCCGCTTTCCTGAATTCAAACGGTGGATTATTGCTGATAGGAGTGAGGGACGACGGAAGCATTGAAGGTATAGAAAGCGACCGCTTCCCCAATACTGATAAATTCCTGCTGCATTTGTGGACCCTTGTGAGGACTTCCTTCGGAACCGACGTGAGCTCATACATACATACAGAACTCGAAACTGCAGAAGGGAAAACAGTGTGTACCGTCAAATGCAGCCGCTCGGGAAGACCTGTATTCCTGAGGCAGCCGGGATTTCCCGAGGAATTCTATATCCGCGTCGGACCCGGCACTATTGCTTTAGCCGTAAGCGAAGCCCTTAAGTATATCGCCGACCACTTTACAGAAAACTGAGAAGAATGTACCATGTACCATGTACAAATTACAAATCACGATTCACGGATCACGATTCACGGATCACGGATCACGATTCACGGTCTAGTATCCTCCGAACAGATTATAAGCACTCTGGGGAAGTCCCTGGAAATTCAGGTCACCTAAGCCACGGGCGTGGTATGGTGCGAAGGGATTGGTGTTGTATGGGTCCCGGCCCTGGCTCATCCCGAAACCGGCCTGTATGAATACATGCTCTCCCAGTTTGTACTGAACGTTCATGTTAAACCCTTGTGAGCCTTGTCTTGCGGTGGGGTTGTATGGTGAATATGAAAGGGGCTTGCCGGCAACGGGGATCTCCTTGTAAAACGACCCGCTGATCGTAAGCCTGTCGTTCACGAAATAAGTTCCGCTGGCAAAAGCCGTGATACTGGTGTAATTCCCGCTATAGGGCTGGAACCCTTCCCCGGCATACCATGGTTTGGCATTGAAGTAATTTGTGTTGGCAATGGCAACGCCGCCGCTGATCATGAACTTTTTTCCCAGGGGATAACTCACCGTGGGTACCACGTACTGTGTAAAACCTGATCCGTAACCTGAAGTTGTCGCAAAATCCATCCCTACCGTTACATGGTAAACCGGCTTTTTTAGCTGTGCGCGTGAATAGGTCTTAGGCTTCTGAACCCCTGCAGTGTCGACCGGCGCAGCCTGAGGTAGCAGGTTGGTGTCCTGGGACCGGCCATCCACATACAGGATTAAAAAGGCTATAATGATCAGGACCTGCTTCATAACGGCAAAACGCTTATTTGAAGGTCATGTTGTCTTTTGCAGTGATTTTTTCACAGTAATGACAGCGCAATTTTAAATCATCCTTGTTGACCACATCAAAACTGGTGGTGATCTCCTCCGCATTGGTGATGCAGTTCGGGTTAAAGCATCTCACGATCTTTTCAACCTTTGAGGGGATTTCGACGGTCTTCTTCTCGCTGACCCCGAAATTCTTGATCAGGATCAGTGTCGCTGATGGCGCTACCAGGGCGATCTTGTTGATCTCATCGCTCTTGAAAAATTTGTTGCTGACCTTGATAATGCCTTTCTTGCCCATTTTCTGGCTCTCAAGGTTGGTCGCTATGAGGAGCTGATCGTTGTATTCGGTCAGGTTGAGTATCCTCAGCACCTGGTAAACGCTGTGTGAAGGGATATGGTCGATTACCGTACCGTTCTCAATGGCCGATACCTTTAATTCTTTCCTTTGTTCTGTTTTTTCCATGATTCAAGATTTTTTATTCCACTACACCAAGAATAGCTGCAAGCAGGGCCTGGCGTACGAATACCCCGTTCAGTGCCTGTGTAAAATAATATGCCTTCGGATTATCGTCAACATCATATGTGATCTCGTTGACCCTCGGCAGCGGGTGCAGTATCCTGAGGTTTGCCTTCGCATCGTCAAGCATGGCGTTCCTGAGGATATATGAATTTTTGACCTTTTCGTATTCCATGGGATCCTGGAACCTTTCCTTCTGAATCCTGGTCATATACAGGATGTCGACTTTGGGGATAACCTCGCTCATGTCGGTGTACTGATGGTATCCCAGCTTCTTCTCCTTGATATGCATTTTCACCGAACTGGGTAATTTCAGTTCAGCAGGGGAGACCAGGTGAAATGTCGTATTGTAATTGCAAAGCGCCATAGTCAGAGAGTGCACGGTGCGCCCGTATTTCAGGTCCCCGATGAAAGCAATATTCAGGTTGTCGAGCGTGCCCTGGGTCTTCCTGATCGAATACAGGTCGAGCAGTGTCTGGGTCGGATGCTGGTTGGCTCCGTCGCCCGCATTGATCACGGGCACCTTGCTCACTTCGCTTGCAAACCTTGCGCTTCCCTCTTTTGGATGGCGCATAACGATGATGTCTGCATAATTGCTGACGGTCCTGATGGTATCCCTCAGGGATTCGCCTTTTTGCACGCTGGAGCTTCCCGGCTCAGAAAAACCGATAACCCTGGCGCCCAGCCTGGTGGCTGCGCTTTCAAAACTCAGCCTCGTCCTGGTTGAAGGCTCAAAAAACAGGGTCGCCACAACATAATCCTCAAGGATCTTCTGCCTGGGACGCCTTTCAAAATTCCCTGCCAGGTCAAGGATGCGTATATGCTCCTCCCTGTTGAAATCATTGATTGAAACTAAACTCTTATTCTTCATGATGATTAAATTAACTTAACAAATATCGCAAAAAAAAATCCCGGCAGAACCGGGATTTTCATATTATTTGATTTTATTTTTCTTAAGAAAATCATTGAGGATGCCAACCATATCGGGCTGCCCGATTTCCTGAAGGTCATAATATACCCTGGTGTTGGGCTTCTTGATCTTTATAATGCGGTTCAGGTCAATCGGCGTTGCAATGATAACCGAATCACATTCCACCTTATTGATAGTAGTTTCCAGGTCTTTTACCTGCTGGTCTCCGTAACCCATTGCCGGGAGCAGGGTGCCAATGTTCGGGTACAACCTGAAGGTTTCGGCAAGTTTACCTACTGCATAAGGCCTGGGGTCAACGAGCTCGGCAGCGCCGTACTTCTGGGCGGCAACAATACCTGCGCCAAGTTTCATTTCACCATGGGTCAAAGTGGGGCCGTCTTCGATCACCAGGACTTTCTTCCCGCGGATGATCTCGGGATTGTCAACACGGATGGGCGAAGCTCCGTCAACAACAATTGCCTTGGGATTGAGCTTCTGGATGTTGTTGCGCACGGTGGTGATGTGCTCGGGATAAGCCGAATCGATCTTGTTGATAACAACCACATCCGAAATCCTTACATTCACCTCACCGGGATAATAACCAACTTCGGCTCCCGGGCGATGAGGATCGGCAACTGTGATCATCAGGTCTGGTTTGTAGAACGGGAAGTCATTATTCCCACCGTCCCAGAGGATAATATCGCAGCCTTTGGGGTCTTTCTCTGCAGCCCTGAGGATGGCTTCATAATCGACACCGGCATAGATTACGTTACCGCGAACAACATGCGGTTCGTATTCTTCCATTTCTTCGATAGTGCATTTATGTTTAGCAAGATCTTTTACCGTTGCAAAACGCTGAACCTTCTGAGCAACCAGGTCTCCGTAAGGCATAGGATGGCGCACAGCCACAACCTTAAGGCCTTTTTCCATGAGAATTTCTATAACCCTGCGCGAAGTCTGGCTCTTTCCGCAACCGGTGCGGGTTGCACAGACTGCGATAACCGGCTTGGTGCTCTTGACCATAGTGTCCCTGGGGCCGAGAAGCAGGAAGTTTGCTCCTGATGCATTCACCAGTGCACTCAGGTTCATCACCCTTGCATAAGGCACGTCGCTGTATGCGAAATTACAGATGTCGACCTTGAATTTCCTGATAAGTTCGGGTAACTCGGCTTCAACAAAGATGGGGATGCCTTTGGGATAAAGTTTTCCGGCCAGTGCAGCGGGATATTTTCTCCCGGCAATATCGGGGATCTGGGCTGCAGTAAAGGCTACAACGTTGAAATCCGCATTGTCGCGGTAATAGGTGTTGAAATTGTGAAAATCTCGTCCGGCAGCGCCGATAATAATTACATTTTGCTTCATATAGTTGAGGTTATGTTTTCTCCCGTAATTTTTGCAAAGTTATTCATTATCGGGGAATTAAACAAAACCAAAAAACGAGTACTTTTGCAAAAGATTTTATCCCAGATGTTCGAAAAACGCCTCCTTGAAGCTGCCGGCAAAGCCATCCGTGCCTTATACGGACAGGATTTTGATGTATCAAAACTAACTATCGAACGTACAAAAAAAGAAATAGAAGGTGATTATACGCTGGTTGTTTTTCCCTTATTGAAACTTTCCCGCAAAAATCCCGAACAAACAGCGGCCGAGCTCGGCGAGGCGCTGCTGAAAGAGCTCCCCGATGTCAGCTCATTCAAGGTGATCAAGGGATTTCTTAATCTTATTCTTGCTGATAACTACTGGGTGGATTTCCTGGGTAGTAACTTCAGCAAGGACGACTTCGGCTTCTCACCCGAATCATCTGACCAAAAAGTTGTTCTCGAGTACAGCTCGCCAAATACCAATAAACCACTGCACCTCGGGCATATCAGGAATAACCTGCTTGGGTTCTCCCTTTCCCGCATACTTAAAGCCGCAGGCTACCCGGTGGTGAAAGTGAACCTTGTCAACGACCGCGGGATCCATATCTGCAAATCCATGCTGGCCTATGCCAGGTGGGGAGAAGGTGAAACACCCGAATCCAGCGGCATGAAAGGGGATAAGCTGATCGGAAAATACTATGTGCTTTTTGAAAAGAAATACAAGGAGGAGATAAAAGAGCTGATCGAAAAAGGTCTTACAGGGGATGATGCTGCAAAGCAGGCTCCGTTGATCCTTGAAGCACGGGAGATCCTCCTGAAATGGGAGGCTCACGACACTGAGACCGTTTACCTTTGGAAACTGATGAATGGCTGGGCTTACGATGGTTTTAACGAAACCTATAAAAGACTGGGTGTTGATTTCGACCATATATATTATGAGAGCGAAACCTACCTCCTGGGTAAAGACCTGGTAACCGAAGGCGTCGACAACGGGGTACTCACAAGGCGTGACGACGGGAGCGTATGGATAGACCTTACTTCCGAAGGTCTTGATGAAAAGCTGTTACTGCGGTCCGACGGTACCTCTGTTTATATGACGCAGGACCTTGGAACAGCCCAGCTAAGGTATGACGAATATCATCCTTCACAGATGATCTACGTGGTGGGCAATGAGCAGAACTACCATTTTGATGTCCTCAAAAGGGCCCTGGCCAAAATGAATAAACCCTATGCCGCCAGGATATTTCACTTATCCTACGGAATGGTGGAGCTTCCCGAGGGTAAAATGAAATCAAGGGAAGGTACCGTGGTTGATGCCGATGACCTGATGGAAGAGATGCATGCCACCGCTGAGGAGATGACCATGGAACTTGGAAAATCCTCCGGTTTAACCAAAAACGATGCAAGGAATTTGTTTGAGATGATAGGCCTGGGGGCATTGAAATATTTTATTTTAAAGGTCGACCCGAAAAAAAATATGCTCTTCGACCCTAAGGAATCCATCGATTTCAACGGCAATACAGGCCCGTTCATCCAGTATACCTATGCAAGGATCAATTCCCTGCTTGCGAAAGCAGAAGGACTTGGAATGATGGCTTTCGACACCCCCGTGCCAGGGGATATTGCCCTGCTTGCTTCAGAAAAGGAAACGATTAAACTGCTGATGATCTTTCCCCAGGTTCTCAGGCAGGCGGCCGATGAACTCAACCCGGCCAATGTGGCAAACTATGTATATGAACTTGCCAAAACGTACAACCAGTTTTACCAGGAGATCCCGGTACTCAAAGAGGAAAACGCTGAACTGAGGCAGCTCAGACTTATGCTTTCGGTATTTGCCGCTTCGGTGATAAGGAAGTCGCTGAAGCTACTGGGCATTGACAGTCCCGAAAGGATGTAATTGACACAAAAAAAAGCTGCCCTGGATCAGAGCAGCTTTTTTTATATACCGGGATCCCCGGTTATAATATGGTGTTACTGAACAACGACTTTTCTTTCGCTTGTTCCGGTTTCGGTAGTCACTTTCAGCATATAAATGCCTGCTTTCAGCGATGAAGTGTTAAGGGTAACGGTTTTGCTGTCAACCTGTTTGTTGATAACCATCTGGCCTGTAACATTGAAAAGCTGGATCTGCTGTATGCCTGAACCTGCTTCAACATTCATGATATCCTTAACAGGATTCGGGTAAACCTTGATGCCGCCCTGTGAAAGTTCATCAACGCCAACTCCGCCAACATAAATATAACCGGTTTTGAGATTGCTGTTAATTGATCCGAAAGCATTTGAAACTTTCAGGGTCACATTATAAGTACCCGGTGTGTTATAGGTGATTGCTGAAGGGTTCTTCGATGTTGATGTTGCAGGAGTGCCGCCCTGGAATGTCCACAGGTAGGTGGTAGGTGAAGTTGCGTTCCCGGTTGAAGTATTGGTGAAAAGAACGGTTCCGCCCTTGACAACGGCCTGGGTGTTTGATGTGAAGTTTGCAACTGCTGCTACAACGGGGACATGACAAACATAGATGCCGTCGGTGGTGCCTGTGCTGAACGAGCCAGCATACATAGTGGAATCGTTAAAGGTTGCCTGGGTGGTAACCTGTGTACCCTGGAGGTCAGGATCGATAGCGTTGAAGTTTGCACCGTCATCGAATGAATAGACAATACCAATCCTGGTTGCCTGGTTTGTAGCATCAACACCTGAAGCAACATAAGTACTGGTGGTGCCGGGAACGAACGTCAGCTGATTGTTGAAAAGTGATCCGCCGTAAGTTGCAGCTGTGTAAGTAACACCGCCGTCGGTTGACTTGGCCAGGAGGTTGAGGGTGTCGGTTGTGCTGTAGAATTTCATGCAGTAACCGTTGAGATCATCTTTAAATGCAGGCCAGGTGTTTTTGCCGGCCATGTTGGGAATGGTAACTGCAGTCCAGGTAAGGCCCTTATCCGGTGAACGGTAAATGTGGCCTTTGTTTGTGCCGAACCACATGTTGTTGCCATGCACCCCGCAGTCAACTGTCCATCCTGCTTCACCGGTGGTGATTGCAGGGAGAGAGGCCGGGCTAACCATGGTCCAGGTTGTCCCGCCGTCGTTGGTAGTATAGATCTCGAATTTGCCGCTGATGGGGTCTCCGATTGCACAACCATTGTTGGCATCCCAGAAATACAGAGCATCGGGGAATGAAGCTGATGCAGTGAACATGCTTGATGATCCCTGCCTTGCCCAAGTGGCTCCGCCATCGGTTGTCTTATAAACGCCCTGTGTGCCGCCGCTGGTTTTGTACATGGCAGCCCATGCTGTAGTTTCATCAAGTGCTGCGATCATGGCAACACTGAGACCTGTAGCGCCTGAAACAACGTGAGGTGTCCAGGTATTGCCACCGTCGGTGGTAACCGCAACATCCTGGCAGGCTGCGCTGCTGCCCGAGCCATCATAACCACCTGCCCACGCAACAGTGGAACTGGTTGCAAATACATTCATAACACCGCGTGAAGTTGTTGTCCAGCCAAGGCCCTGGGATACCCAATGCTGGCCAAAGGTCAGACCGCTGATAGCAATAATTGCTAAAACTAGTAATGTTCTTTTCATACTTAAAAATTTTAAGGTTAATCAATATTTATTGGAACAAACATACAAAGAAATTCAACATTGTGGGCAAATTTTAACATAAAAAGATTGTTTACCTTTGCAGCCCAAAAGTTTACCAATGTTTGAAGGACTAAGTGACAAGCTCGACAGGGCATTTAAAGTACTGAAAGGCCACGGTCATATCACCGAGATCAACGTGGCTGAGACATTGAAAGATGTACGTAAAGCCCTTCTTGATGCAGACGTCAGTTTTAAGATTGCCAAGCAGTTTACCGACCAGGTAAAAGATAAGGCCCTTGGCGAAAATGTGCTCACTGCTGTTTCCCCCGGACAGTTAATGGTCAAGATCGTTCATGATGAGCTTGTCGAGCTTATGGGTGGCCAGAAAACCGAGATCAACCTCAAAGGTGAACCGGCAGTCATCCTCATAGCAGGCCTCCAGGGTTCAGGAAAAACAACCTTTGCTGCCAAACTGGCGAATTACCTTAAGACCAAAAGAGGCAAGAATCCTATGCTTATAGCAGGTGACGTTTACCGCCCAGCTGCTATAGACCAGCTTAAGATCCTCGACTACCAGATCGAGGTCAAGGTGTTTACCGATGAAGACAGTAAAGAACCTGTGAAGATAGTGAAACACGGACTGGCCCATGCAAAGGACTAAGGATATAACGTGGTTATCATCGATACCGCCGGCCGTCTCGCCATCGACGAGCAGATGATGGATGAGATCTATAATATCAAACAGGCAGTCAATCCTCATGAGATATTGTTCGTTGTCGATTCAATGACGGGTCAGGATGCGGTCAATACTGCGAAAGCATTCAACGACAGGCTCAACTTTGACGGAGTCGTGCTTACCAAACTCGATGGGGATACCAGGGGCGGCGCTGCCCTCAGTATCAAATCGGTCGTCAACAAACCCATAAAATTTGTTGGCCTGGGTGAAAAGATGGAAGCACTCGATGTGTTCTACCCCGAGCGTATGGCCGACCGTATCCTGGGTATGGGTGATATCGTCTCCCTGGTTGAAAAAGCCCAGGAACAGTTTGACGAGGAAGAAGCCAAGAAACTTCAGAGAAAGATCGCCAAAAACCAGTTCAACTTTGACGATTTCCTTGCCCAGATCAAACAGATCAAGAAAATGGGAAATGTGAAGGATCTCCTGGGGATGCTTCCCGGCATGGAAAAATCACTGAGGAACCTCGATATCGACGATAACGCTTTCAAAGGCATAGAGGCTATTATTTGCTCGATGACACCCTCCGAGAGGGCTGATCCTTCCTTGCTCAACGGAGCCAGGCGCAAGCGCATTGCTGCAGGCTCGGGAACTACCATTCAGGATGTGAACAAGCTCATCAAGCAGTTCGATGATACGCGTAAAATGATGAAAATGGTTACCGCCAACAAGGGCCGCAATATGGCGAATATCATGCGGAACATGCGACAGAACTAATCCACATAAAAAATATGATCCTCCTCGACGGCAGAACATTATCGGAAAAGATCAAATCGGAGATAGCCTCCGAAATTAAAAAAGACTTCATCGACAAGGGTAGGAAAGTCCCCCACCTTGCGGCAGTGCTGGTAGGCGAAGACCCTGCAAGCCAGACCTATGTTGCCAATAAGGAGAGATCCTGCAAGGAGGTAGGCTTCATTTCTTCGGTTTACAGGTACCCTGCAAACCTCAGCGAATACAAACTCCTTGAGGTCGTTGATTTCCTGAACAAGGACGAGGATATCGACGGTTTTATCGTACAACTGCCGCTCCCGAAACATATCAACGAACATAAGGTCATTGAAAGGATCAATCCATTGAAGGATGTCGATGGCTTTCACCCGGTAAACGTGGGGCGTATGATGCTCAACCTGCCTTGTTTTCTCCCTGCAACCCCGTTCGGTATCATGACCATGCTCGACCGCTACAAGATCGAAACTGCAGGGAAGCATGTAGTTGTTTTAGGCCGCAGCAATATTGTCGGCACACCGATCAGTCTTATGCTGTCGCGCAAGACTGATAAGGCAAACGCGACCGTTACGATTTGCCACAGCTACACACATGATATTAAAAAATATTCAGTCGATGCCGATATTCTTATCGTAGCTATGGGCAAGATGGGATTTGTGACTGCCGATATGGTGAAACCCGGAGCTGTCGTGATAGACGTGGGAATGCACAGGGTAGTGGCCAGCGATACCAAATCGGGCTTCAGGCTGAAAGGAGACGTGAATTTCGACGAGGTTTCCGGGAAATGCTCCGCCATAACCCCGGTCCCCGGCGGGGTCGGGCTTATGACCATCGTTTCGCTTCTTTTGAACACCCTGAAAGCATCAAAAAAAGAAATCAAATAATTATTTGGACCAGACTGCCGACATTTTACTGACCCAGGGGAAGCTCCTGCCCGTTATGGAAGAGTTCTACACTCTCCAGGGCGAAGGTTTCAACACCGGTCAGGCAGCCTATTTTATCCGCATCGGTGGCTGTGATGTGGGATGCAGCTGGTGCGATATCAAGGAAAGCTGGAATGCCCAGCTCTATCCTCCCGTCGAAACTGATGCTGTCATCGAAAGGGCGGCTGCATATGCTGCACAGGCAGTGGTGATCACAGGGGGAGAACCTCTCAATTATAACCTTGACTATATCATCGGGCGTTTGCGCGATCTTGGAATACGGGTATTCATTGAAACTTCCGGATCGCAGCCGCTTAGCGGAAACCCTCACTGGATCTGTCTTTCTCCTAAAAAGAACAGCCCGCCCCTGGAGGAGATATGTTTGAAGGCCGATGAATTGAAGGTTATCATACAGGATGAAACAGATCTTGGCTGGGCCGAGGAAAATATGCAAAAGGTCAGGGGCAGCTGCCATCTCTACCTTCAGCCTGAATGGAGCCACAGGAATATAATAATGCCTTTGATTATCAGTTATATAAAAGAGCACCCCAGGTGGAAGATCAGCCTGCAGAGCCATAAGTATATGAGAATACCGTGAACCGTGAACCGTGAATCGTGAATGGTGTTAGATACAAATGAATTTGCTGGTGGTACAATGTCTTGGTAATTAACAGGTTTACATGTATTATTTAAAATCCAATATTCTGTGATTCTGCATTCCGCATCCGACACCTCATACCCCATGCCCCGGCTCACGATTCACGGTTCACGGTTCACGGTTCACGGATCACGGTTCCTTCTTCTTCTCATTCTTTGCTTTGGGAGCCCTGTGACGGCCCAGACTCCCGGCAATCAGCTGTCCACAGTCAATAAAAAAGCAGAAAAGGCTTTTGATGAAGCCATGAAAGCATACCAGGATCGTAACAATGAAAAGGCAATGGTTCAGGTGAACAAGGCCCTTGAAGCTGATTCACAGTTTTGCGAGGCGCTGGTACTGAGGGGAGACCTTTTTTCTGATGCGAAAATGCCGGCCGAGGCTGTTACCTGCTATAAAAAGGTTCTCAGGATCAATCCTGAATTTTCGAACAACCTCTACTTTATTATTGGCGGGCTTGAGCTTTACCTTGGGGATTATAAAGCATCTGAAGCCGATTTTTCACAGTATCTGGAAGGTAAAAACGTGCCCGATGGCAAAAGAAGAAAAACCATCGCCCAGCTTGCAAATGCCAGGTTCGGGGCGGCTGCCCTGGAACATCCCGTGCCTTTCAATCCCGTGAACCTCGGCGACAGCGTCAATACGAAGTTTGACGAATATGTAAACGATATCACTACGGACGAGGGAGCCCTTTATTTCACGCGTAAGGTCCCGCGCAGCGAGAAAAATCCCGAGGCGAAAGGGTACGAGGAGGATTTCTATGTCGCGGCAAAGGCTGATTCCGGCTGGCAGAAGGCAAGGAACCTGGGGCCCCCTGTAAATACATCGGGTAATGAGGGCGCTTTGAATATTTCGCCCGATAACCGTTATATGTTCTTTGCAGGTTGCGACCGCCCCGACGGCTTCGGAAGCTGCGATATTTTCTGGTCAAAGCGAATGGGCGAGGTCTGGGCTGAGCCTGAAAACCTCGGTTCTGTGGTGAATTCGCCCAGCTGGGATTCCCAGCCATGTTTCTCTTCGGATGGCAGAACCCTGTATTTTGCCAGCAAACGCCCGGGTGGCAAGGGGAGTTCCGACATCTGGAAAACCGGGCTGAAACCTGATGGAAACTGGACCGAACCTGTAAACCTCGGAGATTCAATAAATACCGCATTCGAGGAAATGGCTCCTTTTATTGCAGGCGACGGACGAACCCTGTATTTTTCGTCCAAGGGGCATCCCGGCATGGGGGGATACGACCTTTTTTATTCGCGCATGAAGCCCGACAGCATCTGGAGCAAGCCGGTGAACCTGGGCTATCCCATCAATACAAAAGCCGATGAGATGGTCATTATAGTTAATGCAAAAGGGGATAAGGCATTTATTTCTTCCGACAAGTTCGGGGGTAAGGGAAGGCAGGATATGTATGAATTCCCGCTGTATGAGGGAGCCCGGCCGATAGCGTCGACTTATTTCAAGGGTATTGTTTTCGACAAGGAAAGCGGCCGCCGCCTTCAGGCAAGGTTTGAACTCACCGACCTCAGCGATGGCAGGATGGTTGCACAATCCTTCTCTGATCCCGTCAACGGGGAATTCATACTGGTACTGGCCTCTGATAAGGATTACGGGCTGAATGTGTCGAAGGACGGATACCTCTTTTATTCCGACAATTTTTCACTGAAAGGTCAGCATAGTCTTGATAAACCGTTCGTCAAGGATATTGCGTTGAAACCAATGAAAGTAGGGGAGGTGATAGTCCTGAAGAATATCTTTTTCGATACTGATAAATTCATCCTGAAACCTGAATCGATGACAGAACTTCAGAAATTGCTCGACCTCCTGAAGAAAAACCCGGGTCTTAAAGTCGAACTTGGCGGTCATACCGACAACGCCGGCACCTCTGCCCACAACCTGGAACTCTCTAAAAACAGGGCTAAAGCAGTCTACGATTACCTGATCCTGAACGGCATCGCCGCCAACCGCCTCAGCTACCAGGGCTACGGCCTCACCCGTCCCGTCGACACCAACGACACCGAGCAGGGCCGCGCTAACAACCGCAGGACTGAGTTCAGGATTTCGGGTTTGTAACTGGATATTCTCCTGAACATTCCCGGCCCTTTCGGATGAATCCGGATAAAGGGATTTCCCGGGTTTATATCGTTAATTACCCAAATGGGAATTAAAAAAAAACTTGATTCCTGCAAAAAGCTTGCATTGCCCAAGCTGATTTTGCAATTTTCACCAATCTGTCCTCAACCTTTTCATTGATTTTGGATTTTTCGCAAACCTGTATACCACAGCCCTGGCAATCAATTCTATTTCCTCTAATTCCTGGATTAAATTCGTATGCAAACGATTGATTATCATGAAAGGAATATACTTACTGCTTATGGTACCGTTTATGATCAGCGGAGCCTGCCGGAGATCGGAATTCTCAACAACCACAAGGCAAATCAAAAATGGTAAAGTAAAATACGTTAATCATTACATGCCTGGACTGAGCAAATCCACCGTTAAAAAAACTCCCAAATCCGGTTTTCGGGAACCTGAAGTGCAAAAAGCTTTATTCGCAGAAGCTATGCCAGGGGAGCAGGAAGATAATGCAGCAAAACTCATAAACAGCAATCCTGCCCCGGTGTCGGGTCATGAACATTTAATCGCGTCAAACACGACTGAACCGGCAGCTTTTACCATTGCTGAAAATAGGTTTACCCGGGACAATCCCCTGGGGTTAATGCACAGGAACATTAAAGATGCAGAACCTTTGACTTTTCATCCCGACACATTGAAAAGTAAAGTTCCGAAAGAAACTCCATCCAAAGTCCGCTTTGCTAAAATAAAACTCAAAAACGGCAAAGAAGAAACAGGGAAAATAATCTACCAGTCAGGCGACACCCTCAGCTACAAGCCGGTTGCAGAACAGGGTATCACACGCACCGTTTCGATGAACCAGGTTGAGAAAATTCTTCCTGATACGAGAAAAACAGAGAAACTTGGACTGGCGGGATTTATCTTGTCAATATTAGGACTGATCCCAATACTTGGAATTCCTTTTGCCATTATGGCTTTTATTTTCGGGGTAAGAAGTCTTCGGAAAATCAAAAAAAATCCGGAAAAATACAAAGGTAAAGGTCTTGCCATGGCGAGCAAGATTATCGGGGCTGTCGAGATATTATGTTATATACTCCTGGCCATTGGCACGATTATTTACGGATTGGTTGCTTTTATATTATCCTTATCAAGGTGTACAGGAGGTTAATGATGTCGGCAGGCGATTGAATGATCAGGTTCAGAATATTATCAACGCTCCCCCTGTCACCTGATCCGGATCACCAGTCACCGTTCACGGATATTATTTATCCAATTCTTGGTATTCTCCTTAATTATATGTAATTTTGCACCCCTAATTTTGAGAGAGGTATAGTAATGATTCATATTACTTTGCCAGACGGTTCCATAAGAGAATACCCACAGGGTGTCACCGGGCTGGAAGTTGCGAAAAGTATCAGTGAAGGCCTGGCACGCAATGTGCTGGCTGCAAAAGTCAATGATGAGGTATGGGATGCTACCCGCCCCATTAACTCCGACTCACGTCTCAAGCTCTTTACCTGGAACGATCCTGAAGGCAAGGCCACCATGTGGCATTCATCGGCCCACCTTATGGCCGAAGCTATTGAACAGATTTATCCCGGCGTGAAATTCGGCATAGGTCCTGATATTGAGAATGGCTTCTATTATGATATTGATTTTGGCGATCAGCCCATTTCTTCAGAGGACTTTCCCAAAATAGAAGCTAAGTTCCTTGAGCTGGCAAGAGAAAAACAGGTGTTCAACAGGAAGGAAGTAGCTAAAGTCGAAGCCCTGGAGTATTTCACAAAAAAAGGTGATGAGTACAAGACCGAACTCCTGAACGACCTTACCGATGGCACGATCACTTTTTATGAATCTGGCCGTTTTACTGATCTTTGCCGTGGCCCCCACCTGCCGGATACCAGTTTCATTAAAGCAGTAAAACTTCTCAATATTGCCGGCGCATATTGGCGCGGAGATGAAACCCGTAAGCAGCTTACACGCGTTTACGGCATCACTTTCCCGAAACAGAAAGAACTTGACGAATACCTGGTGTTGCTGGAGGAGGCCAAAAAGCGCGATCACCGTAAACTGGGAAAAGAACTTGAACTCTTTGCATTTTCCCAGAAAGTCGGGCTTGGCCTGCCTCTCTGGCTGCCACGCGGCGCGGCGCTTCGCGAACGTCTCGAGATGTTCCTGAAAAAGGTCCAGAAAAAAGCCGGTTACGAACCGGTCATGTGCCCGCATATCGGTAATGTTGAACTATACAAGACTTCAGGCCATTACCAGAAATACGGAGAAAGCTCGTTCAGACCGATCACCACCCCGGTACCGGGTGAGGAATTCTTCCTGAAACCCATGAATTGCCCTCATCATTGCGAGATATACAAAGTCAAACCGCGTTCCTACAGGGATCTGCCGGTAAGGCTGGCCGAATTCGGCACCGTATACCGCTACGAACAGAGCGGAGAACTCCACGGTCTGACACGCGTACGTGGTTTTACACAGGATGATGCACATATCTTCTGCACTCCCGAACAGGTAAAAGATGAATTCAAGGGTGTGATGGATATAGTAATGCTCATCTTCAAGGCCCTTGATTTCAAGGAATTCATCGTCCAGATTTCACTCCGTGATCCAAATAACAAGGAAAAATATATAGGTACCGACGAAAACTGGGAAAGGGCCGAACGTGAGATCCTCGAAGTTGCTTCCGAACGTAATCTGAATACGGTGATAGTTCCCGGCGAAGCCGCTTTCTATG
Source organism: Bacteroidota bacterium (assembly GCA_037141915.1). Taxonomy (GTDB): domain Bacteria; phylum Bacteroidota; class Bacteroidia; order Bacteroidales; family FEN-979; genus CAIRDP01. Next base: position 19,415 of record JBAXBP010000049.1, read on the forward strand.
GCCCTAAGATGGATTTCATGGTAAAGGATGCATTAGGCAGGAAATGGCAGCTGGGTACGATACAGGTGGACTATAACCTCCCTGAACGATTCGAGCTCGAATATATAGGGGCCGATAACCAGAAACACCGCCCGGTGATGATACACCGTGCACCTTTCGGATCCATGGAACGTTTCGTTGCTGTTTTGCTTGAGCATACTGCCGGAAATTTCCCGTTATGGCTTACGCCGGACCAGGTTATCGTGCTGCCAATCAGTGAGAAATACACTGATTATGCAAAAAAAGTTTTGGATTTGCTGAATAATTCCGAAATTCGCGGCCGTATTGACGACCGTAACGAAAAGGCCGGCAAGAAGATACGTGATGCCGAACTTTCGAAAGTGCCGTTTATGCTGGTAGTCGGGGAGAGGGAAGAAGCTGAAGGCAGCGTTTCAGTCAGGAAACACGGACAGGGTGACCTTGGCGCCAGGAAAATTGAAGAATTTATCAGTTTTATTAATGAAGAAGTACGCAAGGAATTAGGAGACATCAAATAACGTGAACCGTGAACCGTGAACCGTGAATCGTTACGAATCACGAGTCACGAGTAACGAGTCACGATAAAAAAGGAGGATATATAGCAACACCTTATCAGAATCCACGGAGATTCGCCAGGCCGCAGAAAAAGGAAGATCTCCACAGCATCAACCAGAATATCAAATCACCTGTTGTGAGGGTGGTTGGCGAGAACATCACCCCGGGCATATATAACCTCAGGGAAGCTCTCACTATCGCGGAAAATATCGGCCTTGACCTGGTCGAGATTTCTCCTACCGCCAATCCTCCGGTTTGTAAAGTTGTGGATTATAAGAAATTCCTTTATGAGCTTAAGAAGAAGCAAAAGGAAATGAAGGCTAAAACGGCTAAAGTTGTGATTAAAGAGATCCGCCTCGGCCCGAATACCGACGAGCATGATTTTAACTTCAAACTCAACCATGCTATAAAATTCCTTAAGGACGGCGCTAAAGTCAAGGTGGATGTGTTTTTTAAGGGACGTTCTATAATTTATAAGGAACAGGGCGAACTGATACTTCTGAAATTTGCCCAGTCGGTGGTCGATTATGGCAAGATCGAACAAATGCCCAGGCTGGAAGGAAAGAGAATGATCATGATCATAGCTCCGAAAAAGTAATTCGTACATTGTACATCATACATTGTACATTTTTGAATAATAACCTCTAATAATAACAAACAGAATCATGCCAAAAATGAAGTCGAAATCCGGCGCAAAAAAACGGTTCACACTGACCGGCACCGGAAAAATCAAAAGGAAGCATGCTTACAAAAGCCACATCCTGACCAAAAAGTCGACGAAAAGGAAACGTAATCTTACCTATTCCACCCTCGTTGATAAGTCTGATGCAGCTAACGTAAAGGAAATGCTCCAGTAATTCAAATGATGTCGAACTTGTACTCAGCTTTAAGATCCCGGCAACGGGGCGCTGATGCAAAAAATCTAAAAAAATGCCAAGATCAGTAAATGCAGTTGCCTCCAGGGCCAGAAGGAAAAAG
>JBAXBP010000050.1:0-20116 GCA_037141915.1 Bacteroidota bacterium
TTTCAACGGAGATTTTCAATTCCGGCAGGCTTACGCATATTCTGAATGTGTCGGCCCTCGCCAATGGAATGTATATCATCGTCCTTTCAAACGAGAACGGGATTTACCGCAGGCAGATCATCATAAGACACTGATCAGAGAAGGAACCTTATCCCTATCCCAAAGGCAACACGGTAAAATATCAGGAATACTGCTGCGAGGGCTCCGGCTTTCCAGGAGATATTCATTACGGGGATTTCTTCTTCAAAATAGATATCCTGGATGCCTGCCGAACGGGACAGGACCGGGATGAGGAAAATGATTCCGCAAAGTCTTATAAGGGTATTGAACCAGCTGATCTTTGGCAGCTCCGCCACCTGCAGGATCAAAATCCCCGCCAGGTAGGGAAAAAGATACTGATAAATGATGAACTTGGTTTTGTCCAGCCCTTTCAGGTGGGGGAGATAGATATTGGCAGGGAATAATAATACCCTCGACATCAATAGTCCGGCAGTGAACAGCAGGATGCCTCCGACAAGCGTAAGAACGATCTTTCCTGTATCCATGATGAAAAGATACATGATCACATACCCGAATCCTTGGTTCATCAGGGCGCCGATAATAATTTCACCGAGAAAGGAGACGATCGATAGAATGACCATCCATATCAGAAGAATCCTGAGAATCCCTTCCTCGGTTGCCACATTGATGAAGATTACCAGCAATACCAGCCCCAATATGAGGCAGAGCAGGGGACCTGTCCCGAATATGACAGTAACGGCATCAGCGGTCCAGTCGTTACTCCTGATCAGGAAGTCAATCTGATGATAATAAAGCCTGACCGGGATGCTGAATGCTGAAGCAGAGACAGCAATGCTGATCCTGGATATGAAAAAAAGAATTAAATATGCAGAAAGGAAAAAAAACAGGGAATTTAAAAAAACAACCGGGTATACCCTGTTTTTAAGCATGTTTCCGGGCGTCAATATTTGTCAGCAACAGGAGGAACAATACCGGAGCTGTACTTTCCGTCATCGAGTTTCTGCTTTACTTCGGAAAACGCGCTGATGGTATAACTGACATCCTCGAGAGTATGAGCAGCTGTGGGGATAAGCCGAAGCATGATCACTCCCTTGGGGACAACAGGATATGTTACCATGGAGCAAAAAATAGCATAATTTTCCCTCAGGTCTGCAACTATCTGTGTTGCTTCTCCAATTCCACCTTGTAAAAAGACAGGAGTAACGGGTGACTGGGTCCTGCCCAGGTCGAAACCTTTGGCCTTTAAGCCCGACTGTAAGGCGTTGACAATAGTCCAGAGCTTGTCTTTGAGTTCAGGATGGTTCCTGATCAGTTCAATGCGCTTTAATGATCCGATGACCATGGGCATTGGAAGTGATTTCGCATATATCTGCGAACGCATGTTGAATGCCAGGGATTTTATAATCCTTTTTTCGGAAGCAACAAATGCGCCAATTCCTGCCATAGCTTTTGCGAATGTCCCGAAATATACATCAACCTGGTCCATCACGGCTTGGTCCTCACTCGTTCCTGCACCGGTCCTGCCCATTGTGCCAAAACCATGGGCATCATCGATAAGCAGGCGGAACCCGTATTTTTCCTTAAACTGCAGAATGCCTTTCAGGTTTCCGCAATCCCCTGCCATTCCATAAACCCCTTCGGTGATCACCAGTATACCTCCCCCGGTCATGTCGGCAAGTTTCCTTGCCCTCTTGAGCTGGTTCTCAAACTTCTCCATATCATTATGCGGGTAAACAAAACGTTTGCCCAAATGCATCCTGAGTCCGTCAAGTATGCATGCATGAGCTTCAGAATCGTAAACAACCACATCGTGCCGGTCAATGAGTGAGTCAATAATAGAGACCATCCCCATATACCCGAAATTCAGCAGGTAACTTGCTTCCTTATGTTCAAATGCAGCCAGTTCCTGTTCAAGCTGTTCATGGTATATGGTCTGCCCCGACATCATCCTGGCGCCCATGGGAGAAGCCAGGCCATATTTTGCGGCAGCCTCGGCATCAGCCTGCCTTACTTCGGGATGATTGGCCAGACCCAGGTAATTGTTGAGACTCCATACAAGCATTTCCCTTCCCTTGAATTTCATCTTATTAGATATATCACCTTCCAGCTTGGGAAAGAAATAATACCCATAACCTATGTCGGCAAACTGTCCCAGCGCCCCCATGTTATTCACTACCTTATCGAATATGTCCACGTTGATACGATTTTAATTAATGAAGCGTTATCTAAATTGAAGGGGCGAAATTAGTATTATTTCGCCAAAAAAACGTACATTTGCACCATGAAATTACGGATATCAGTTCCGCTACTGCTTATAATTCTCCTATCCCTTGGTTCATGCTCTTATCAGAAGATACTTAAGAGCGGATCCATGGATGAGAAATATGATCAAGCAATGAAGCTTTATCATCAGAAAGATTATTCCCGCGCCCTCCAGCTTTTCGATCAGCTGATCAATGTGGTGCGGGCAACCGACAAATCACAGCGTATCTATTATTACTATGCGTATTGCTATTTTAACCAGAGGGATTTTACACTGGGTGCATATTATTTTAAACGCTACACCAGCAGCTTCCCAAACACTCCTGAAGCCGAGGAGTGTGCATACATGAGCGCATACTGCCTGTTCATGAATTCACCGACGTTCACGCTGGATCAGACTAATACCTATGAGGCGTTGAAGGAACTCCAGCTTTTTACCAATACGTATCCTGCCAGCAAAAGGGTTCCCGAATGCAATGATCTGATTGATAAACTCAGGGAGAAGCTTGCTTCCAAGGATCTCAGGATTGGCAAGCTGTATTACAGGATGGAAGATTTCTCAGCTGCCATCATGTGTTTCAATAACCTTCTTAAAGAATATCCCGAGACAAAAGACAAAGAAGAGATACTGTTCCTCACCATTAAATCATATTACAAATATGCAAAGGAAAGTATTGAAGATAAAAAGAAGGACAGGCATTCAAAAACCCTGCAGGCTTATAACGAGTTTGTTCAGCAATATCCCGAGAGCAAGTTCCTGCTTGAAGCGAATGATCTGAAAGCGAGGAATCAGAAGGAACTGGAGGCACTTTATGCACGAGAGCAGTTAAAATTAATTCAGTTAAACCAGGAACCCAATAAAGCAAAACAATAAAATGGATTATAAAAAGATCAAGACCGATGTTCACGCAGTGACACGTAACATAGAGGATTTTACCAACGGCACAGGAAACGTTTATGAAACGGTTTCTATTCTTTCAAAACGTGCAAACCAGGTAGGGCTTGAAATGAAGGAGGAGCTTAACCAGAAGCTCTCCGAATTTGCTACTACCACCGACAATCTCGAAGAGGTGTTTGAAAACCGTGAGCAGATTGAGATCGCCAAGTACTACGAGCATCTGCCCAAACCAACACTGATTGCCGTACATGAATATATCCATGGTGAGATTTATTTCAGGAATCCTCATAAGGAGAGACCTGACGAGTTCTGATATATAATTTCGGGAACATGCTTAAAGGGAAAAAGATCGTTGTCGGAGTTACAGGCAGCATCGCAGCCTATAAAACTCCTCTTCTTGTAAGGATGCTTGTAAAAGAAGGCTGCGAGGTGAAAGTTATAATGACGCCTGTATCGAAAGACTTCGTCACCCCCTTAACACTGGCAACCCTATCAAGAAATGCCGTGATTATTGAACCTTTCCGTGCTGACAGCGGGGAATGGAGCAATCATGTCGAACTGGGGCTATGGGCCGACGCCATGATCTTTGCACCTGTAACAGCAAATACACTGGGTAAAATGGTGAACGGCATTGCAGATAATTTTGTGATCACCGCCTACCTGTCTGCAAAATGTCCTGTCTTTATTGCCCCGGCAATGGACCTTGACATGTTCAACCATCCTTCGACCAGGAAAAATATTGACTTGCTCAGGTCATATGGCAATTTTATCATTGAACCCCAGACAGGGGAACTTGCCAGCGGATTGTCAGGCCCGGGCAGAATGGAGGAGCCTGATAAGATCATGGCTATCTTCAAAACCTTTTTTGCAAGGCAGAACCAACTGGCAGGTATAAATGTCCTGATTACTGCAGGTCCTACTATTGAACGCATTGACCCTGTTCGGTATATCAGCAATTTTTCTTCAGGACTTATGGGAGTTGCCCTTGCCAATGAAGCAAGGTCCAGGGGAGCAGAAGTTACCCTGATTACCGGCCCAAAACATCCACTTACATTAGCCGGTGGTATTAAGGAAGTCAAGGTGGAATCGGCTGATGAAATGTATAATGCCTGCATGAAGTCATTCCCCAAATATGAATTTGTGATCATGGCTGCTGCTGTGGCTGATTATACTCCTGATAAAACTGAGGCAAACAAAATCAAAAAGACAAAGGGAAATCTTTCGGTTGATCTGCATTCCACTACGGACATCCTTAAGAAAATGGGCCAGATAAAGAAACCAGGGCAGGTTGTGGTGGGTTTTGCACTTGAGACAGAAAATGAAGTTGCAAACGCTGAAAAAAAGCTGAAAAGTAAAAATCTTGATTATATCATCCTTAATTCCCTCAGAACCAGAGGTGCAGGTTTTGGTACACCCACAAATAAAATAACCATCCTGAATCCCAATGGGATCATTCACCAGGGAACAGTCAAACCCAAAGAGGAAGTGGCCAAAGATATCTGGGACATTATTTCCAAAAAATGAAACGAATACTCCTCATCCTGCTGGTCACCCTCCTGGCCGTTTCTTCCCAGGCCCAGGAAATGAACTGTATTGTAAGCGTTTCTTCACAGCAGATCGAAGGGACCGACAAACGTGTATTTGAGACCCTGCAGAATGCCATTTATGAGTTTATGAACAACCGTAAATGGACCAATTATAATTTCAGGGTGGAAGAGAGGATTGAATGTACCATGCTTATCACGATAAACCAGCGTCTGAGTGCGGATGAATTTTCGGGTAATATCAACCTGGTATTAAGAAGACCGATCCTGAATTCAGCTTACAATTCGGTTCTCCTTAATTATATCGACAAAGGGTTCCAGTTCAGGTATACCGAATTCCAGCCCCTTGATTATAGCGACGGGACTTTCACTTCAAACCTTACTTCTGTCATTGCTTATTATACCTATCTGTATCTTGGCCTTTACTTCGATTCGTATTCCCAGAACGGAGGACAGGCTTTCCTTGTTAAAGCTCAGGAAGTTGTCACTTCCGCACAGAATGCCAATGAACCTGGGTGGAAAGCATTTGACGGAACCCATAACCGTTACTGGCTGGTTGAGAATTTCCTGAATCCCAGTAACTCAGCCCTCAGGGATTTTTATTATAAATATCACCGGCTGGGCCTTGACCAGATGTATGAAAAAGTGGATGCAGGAAGGGAAAGCTGTACTCAGTCATTTGACGGGATTAAAACCTTGTTTAACACAAAACCAGACTTGTTCGCTATTCAGCTTATCATTGATGCCAAACGTGATGAGTTCATTAATGTCTATTCCGACCAGAAGGTGCCGCCTACTGAAAAAGCTACAGTGGTAAATATTCTTAAAGAAATTGACCCGGCAAACGGATCAAAGTACCAGGCAATTCTGGAAAATAAGTAATTCAAACTTTAATTGCAGCGATGCTCAGGAAGCTGTCTATAGATAATTATATCCTGATCCATGACCTGGAAATTGATTTTTTTTCAGGTTTCAGCGTCATAACAGGTGAAACGGGTTCGGGCAAATCAATACTGCTGGGCGCCCTTAACCTTATCCTGGGGCAAAGAGCTGACAATTCATCCCTGCTTGATAAAACAGGCAAATGCATAGTTGAAGGCCAATTTATAATCAAAGGATACAATCTTGAATCCTTCTTTTCGGCCCATGATCTTGATTATGAGGATATTGCAGTACTCAGGCGGGAGATCAACCAGAATGGAAAATCCAGGGCCTTCATCAATGATACACCGGTGAACCTGTCTCTCCTGAAAGAACTGGGTGACAAATTAGTGAACATACATTCACAGAATTCGGTGATAACCCTCAATGAGGCTGATTTTCAATTAGCAATCCTCGACAGTTATGCAGGACAGACCGAAGCGTTAACGTCTTACCAGCTTGAATACAGGCATTTTGCACAACTGAGAAAAGAACTTGAAGAGTGTAAAAACCGGGAAGCAAGAACAAAAGGAGAGCTTGATTATTACCGCTTCATGCTGGATGAGCTTCTAAAAGCTACCCTTAAGGATGGAGAGCAGGAGGAGTCAGAACAAAGGCTTGATATCCTGTCACATGCAGAAGAAATAAAAAGCAACCTGTTTATAACTGCAGAGAAGTTAGGCAGGGCTGAATTGAATTTACTGTCGATGCTGAATGAAGTGATCGCGGGGCTTATCCCGGCTACTAAATATCATCCTGCCGTTGAAGACCTGGCATCCAGAATGAAAAACAACCAAATCGACCTTAAGGACATCCTTAAAGATGTTGAAAAGCTGGAAGAAGATGTACAGTTCGACCCTGAGGAACAGCTAAGACTGAGCCAAAGAATTGACCTCATTTACAGGCTGGAAAAGAAACATCAGGTTCAAAGTATAAAAGAGCTTCTCAATGTTATTTTAGATATTGAAGATAAGATAAATATAGATGATAACCTGGAGCAACGGATTAAGTCTCTTGAAGATGAAATTACCCAGGTTCACAAGGTCCTTTTCCAGTCAGCTTCGCAAATATCCGAAGCCCGCAAAGCCATCAGATCAAAGTTTGAGAATGAAGTCACTGACAGGCTCGGCCAACTTGGAATGCCGGCATCAAAATTCATTGTCGATATAAAACCCTTAACAGGGATCTCAATGAACGGCATTGACCAGGTTTGTTTTATGTTCTCGGCAAACAAGGGAATATTGGTCAGCGAGGTATCAAAAGTTGCCTCTGGTGGGGAACTTTCCCGTTTAATGCTGACTATCAAATCGATGGTAAGCAGGAAGAACCTTTTACCAACAATTATTTTTGATGAGATTGATAATGGGGTTTCAGGAGATATTGCCGGAAAGGTTGGTAATATTCTCAAGGGGATGTCGTCGGAAATGCAGGTGATAGTAATAACCCACCTACCTCAGATAGCAGGTAAAGGTGAGCATCATTATAATGTATTTAAATCTGAAGGCAGTGATATCACAATGACACTGATCAGGAAGTTAAAGAACAACGAAAGGGTGGAGGAGATAGCTAAAATGATGAGTAATGAAAATATTACTGCCGCGGCAATGAAAACTGCCAGGGAATTGCTTGCGAGCTGAGAAACTAACTCATGCAATTTATTTTAATCTCTTAAGGGTTTTATTTCCCGCCTCTTGATTCGAATTTGGTGCAAGGGCGTTTAACTGGGTTTATACCACTTATTTTAAAAGTTTAAGTAATTTCTATAAGTTGTTATTTACTAAGATTTTAACAAAATGTCATATAACTTACTAAAAGGGAAAAAAGGAATCATTTTCGGGGCTCTTGACGAACAGTCGATTGCCTGGAATGTTGCTGTAAAAGCTTTTGAGGAAGGCGCAGTTTTCACCCTTTCAAACACACCCCTTGCCCTAAGGTTTGGGAATCTCAGGGACTTATCGGCACAGTGCAATGCAGAGATCATACCTGCTGATGCCACGAGCGTAAGCGATCTCGAACAGGTGATCAGCCGCTCGATGGAAGTTCTCGGTGGCAAGGTTGATTTTATCCTGCATTCCATCGGGATGTCCATGAACGTGAGAAAAAGCAGGGAATACGATGATCTTGATTATGATTTTTACAGAAAGACCATTGATATTTCAGCCATGTCATTTCACAAAATGATACAGGTTGCAAAGAAACTTGATGCCATCAGCGAATGGGGATCCATTGTTGCGCTCTCGTATATTGCGGCTCAAAGGACATTATACAGGTACAATGATATGGCTGATGCGAAGGCCATGCTTGAATCCATCGCAAGGAGTTTCGGATATATTTATGGCAGGGAGAAGAATGTGAGGATCAACACGATATCCCAATCTCCTACCAGGACAACGGCAGGCAGCGGGGTCAAGGGAATTGATGCTCTTATTGATTTTACAGAAAGGATGTCGCCATTGGGAAATGCAACAGCCCGGGAGTGCGCTGATTTTTGCATTGTCCTGTTCTCAGACCTTTCCAGGAAGGTGACGATGCAGAATATATTCCACGACGGAGGCTTTTCAAGCATGGGTATGAGCCTGAAAGCGATGACGCAGTATAAAAAAAGTCTTGAAGACGAGTGATGGTTTCCGCTTTTCCGGTTACCTTTTTTATCTTACATTTGCACCCGAAAAAATTGAGGAATGAATATACTTGTTTGCATTAGCAATGTTCCTGACACCACCACCAAGGTGAAGTTTATCGATGAGTCGAGAAAGCTCGATACAACAGGAATTCAGTGGGTTATTAATCCCTGGGATGAATTATCCCTTACCAGGGCCCTGGAACTTAAAGACGATCCTTCAAAAGGGATACAGAAAGTTACAGTTGCTCATGTAGGGCTCGCAGGTTCTGAACCTACTATAAGAAAGGCGCTGGCCATAGGGGCCGATGACGCAATTCGCGTAAATGCTGCCCCGGCCGACGGAATTTTTGTTGCTGCACAGCTTGCAGAGGTTTTGAAAACAGAATCCTACGACATTATTTTATGCGGCATTGAATCAAGTGACTACAATGGTTCAATTGTAGGGGAGATGCTCGCAGAATTTCTTGATATTCCTTCAGTGTCTTCAGTCTCGGCACTTGGGATCGAGGACGGGCAAGTGATCCTCACCAGGGAAATTGACGGAGGTAAAGAAGTTATCAGCACTCCTGTTCCAGTTGTTGCGATCGTTCAGAAAGGAATTGCCAAAGAACCAAGGATAGCAGCAATGAGGGGAATCATGATGGCCAGGACGAAACCTGTCAGGGTTTTCGAACCTACGGGAAGCGGTCCCATGACTGAACTTGTGAATTTTGAAAAACCCAAGCCCCGTGCCGCCTGCAAATACATTGATCCTGAGAACCCCGGGCAGCTTGTTGAGCTTCTTCAGAATGAGGCCAAGATTATTTAATTTTTATAAAACAATAGTTTAATATCACATTATGAGTGTTTTAGTATTCGTTGAAAATTGGGATGGAAAGTTCAAGAAACTTTCTTTTGAGCTTGTTTCCTATGCTTCCAGGCTTGCCGAAATGCTGGGTTCCTCAGCAATTGCAGTATCCATTGGAAAAGTTGAAGACGCTGAGCTTTCAAAACTGGCTTTCAACGGCGCTTCAAAGATCATAAGTATAGAGGGTGAACAGTTCAATATTCTCGACAACCAGAATTTTGCCTCAGCAATTGCAGAGGTTGCTGTGAAAGAGAATGCAAAGGTTGTTGTACTTTCGAATAATAATATGGGCAAAGCCATTGCCCCGAGGGTAGCTGTAAAGCTGAAAGCAGGACTTGGTGCAGGTGTAAGTCACCTTCCTGTTTCTGTCGATCCCTTTGTGGTCTATAAAAAAGTCTTTTCAGGTAATGCCTTTGCGAATATTACAATAAAATCGGAAGTCAAGGTTCTGACGCTTGCCCAGAATTCTTTTGAACTGATTGAAAAACAGCTTCCCCTGGTGATTGAAAAAGCTGCAGTTCAGGTTATTCCATGTAAAATATCGATAAAAGACACCCAGAAGCAGACCGGTAAGATATTGCTGACCGATGCAGACATAGTTGTATCTGGAGGCCGCGGAATGAAGTCGCCCGATAACTGGGCACCCCTGGTTGAACTGGCAGGGATACTCGGCGCTGCAACTGCATGTTCCAGGCCTGTATCCGACGAAGGCTGGCGTGGCCATGATGAACATACCGGGCAGACCGGCAAGATCATTGCCCCGAACCTTTATTTTGCGATTGGCATTTCTGGTGCAACCCAGCATCTTGCAGGCGTTAGCGGATCAAAATATATTGTTGCAATCAACACCGATAAAGATGCTCCCATATTTGAAGCAGCCCAGTATGGGATAATCGGTGATGCACTTAAAGTCTTGCCGAAGCTTGTGGAAGCATTCAGAGAGGTAAAAGGGAAATAAAACCAGGCATGCTTAAACAGATCGTTTTTTCCCTGATGCTGCTTTTGACTCTAGGAATATTTTCATATTCAGCGATCCGTTACATCAGATTTTTCAGATTAACCAAAGCCGGATTCCCTGTCAGGAACATTGCCAGGAGATTCGGAATTATGATGAAGGTGGCCATTGGCCAGACGAAGATATTCAGGTTCCCATTTGTTGGATTACTTCATGCCCTTGTTTTCTGGGGTTTCTGCGTGATACTGCTTGGAAGCATCGAGATGATTATCGACGGGGTTTCAGGAACCGAAAAGGCACTGGGTTTCCTTGGCATTTTCTATAATTTTATCATGGGGAGCGGGGATGTGTTTGCCCTGCTTATTACCATAGCTATCCTGGTCTTCCTGGGACGCAGGCTTTTTATGCATGTCAAACGGTTTCAGGGTATTGAGATGAAACACGTGTCTCATATGGATGCCAATATTGCATTAAGCCTGATTCTTTTACTGATGATCTCCATGTTGGGAATGAATACCTTCTATGTACTCAGGCAAACGCTTGTTTCTCCCTGTGCAGAACAACTTCCTGGGGGGATCACACATTTCCCTGCCGGGACAATCCTCGGCTTCTACCCCGTCAGTTCCTTTTTTGCGGGGCTCATGGCTGGCAGCATTTCACCTCCGGCAGCCATTGTCCTTTACCAGGCCTTTTGGTGGTCGCACATCGTCCTGATCTTCCTGTTTGCAAACATTCTGCCATATTCCAAGCATTTCCATGTTTTCATGTCGGTACCCAATGTTTTCTTATCAAGGCTTGAACCTCTGGGGCAGCTGAGGAATATGGATAATATCACACGGGAGGTAAAGCTGATGCTTGACCCTGAGGCCCAGTTGCTTGCTGTTCCCCCGGAACCTGCAGTTGAGAGATTTGGGGTTAAGGATGCCGAAGACGTGATCTGGAAAAATTACTTTGATTCCCTGGCCTGCACGGAATGCGGGCGTTGTACCTCGGTCTGCCCGGCGAATATAACGGGCAAGAAGTTGTCGCCCCGCAAGATTATGATGGATCTCAGGGCCAGGATGAAGGAAAAAGGCCCGGGGATGGTAAAGAACGGACATGAATATAATGACAAGAGATCCCTTTTAAGGGATTACATCTCAGAAGAGGAACTCTGGGCGTGCACTACCTGCAATGCCTGTGCCATGGAATGCCCCATCAACATAAATCACCCGGGTCTTATCGTTGATATGCGCAGGTATCTTGTCATGGAAGAAGCCTCGGCCCCCGGCCAGCTCAAGGCCATGTTCAGTTACATAGAGAATAACGGTGCCCCCTGGCAATTCTCGAAAAGCGACCGCATGGTATGGGCCGACCAACTCGAAATTAATAAGCATTAAGGGGATAGTTTGAATGAGTGAAAGGATAACGATTCAGGTTCCTGTGATGGCCGACCTTTTTGCAAAGGGAGAGAAGCCTGAATTTTTATTCTGGGTAGGATGCTCAGGCGCTTTTGACGAAAGGTATAAGAAAGTATCCAGGGCCTTTGCGAAAATTCTAAGCCATCTTGAAATCAGTTATGCAGTGCTTGGAGTTGAAGAGAGCTGCACCGGTGATCCTGCCAGGCGCGCCGGGAACGAGATGCTTTACCAGATGCAGGCCCTGCAAAACATCGAATTGTTTAAAAAATATGGGATTGGCAAGATACTGACCATTTGTCCCCATTGTTACAATATCTTTAAAAATGAATACCCCGACCTGGGAGGCCGGTATGAAGTGGTGAGCTATGTTCATTTCCTTGATGAAATGCTGGGGAACGGAAAACTCAAGCTGACTAAAGAGGTTTTCGGTAACTGTAAAGTCACGTATCACGATCCATGTTACCTCGGAAGAGCAAATGATATTTATGAGGAACCAAGGAACATCCTTGAGCACCTCAGTTCTCATTATACCGAAATGGAAAGGCATCGCAGTTCCTCGCTTTGCTGTGGAGGAGGGGGAGGACAGATGTTCAAGGAAGCGGAGCCCGGCAGCAGGGAAATTTATGCAGAGCGGACCGAGGATGTACTTAAGACAGGCGCTGCCTTCGTTGCAACAGCCTGCCCTTTCTGCATGAATATGATCACTGACGGAATAAAATACAAAAACAAAGAAACCGAGATCAGGAATCTGGATATAGCAGAGATGATCTCATTTTCATTAAAACTGTAAGCATTAATTATAAACCAGACCAATGGAAAACCAGCAAGTATTGAAAAGCGGCGAATTTCTTGTTCGCGAGATCACTCCCTCAGAAATTTTCATCCCCGAGGAATTTAATGAAGAGCAGTTAATGATAGCCCAGACAATCCGCGATTTTCTTCAGACCGAATTATATCCTATTGTGGATAAGCTCGACGCTCCTGACATCAACCTGATGAAGGCCACGCTTAAGAAAGCCGGTGAGCTTGGACTGATGGGTATTGCTCTTCCGGAGGAATATGGCGGGTTCGGACAGTCGTTTGTGACCCAGATGCTTGCAGCGGAGACAATTGGTGCAGGTTATTCATTTTCGGTTGCCTTCATGGCTCACACCGGTATCGGCACGCTTCCCATCATGTATTATGGGACTGAAGAGCAGCGCCAGAAATATGTTACGAGGCTGGCGACAGGGGAGCTCCTTGGCGCCTATTGCCTTACTGAACCAGGTGCAGGAAGCGATGCCAACTCGGGCAAGACCCAGGCTGTGCTTTCTGAAGACGGACAGCATTACATTCTTAATGGCCAGAAAATGTGGATCACCAATGCCAACTTCGCCGATACCCAGGTGGTATTTGCAAAGATCGACAGGGACAGGGTGCTTTCGGCTTTTATCGTCGAAAAGGCATTTCCCGGTGTGACAGTTAATCCTGATGAACATAAGATGGGGATCAAAGGCTCTTCCACAGCCCAGATCTTTTATACCGATGTAAAGGTGCCTGTTACAAACCTGATCGGCAGCAGGGGAGAAGGTTTCCGTATTGCCCTGAGCATCCTTCATATGGGCCGTATAAAACTCGGCGCCAATGTTCTCGGGGCAAGCAAAAAAGCCATTAACGATTCGGTGGGCTACGCCAACGAGCGTAAGCAATTCGGGGTACTGATATCCACCTTCGGATCCATAAAATATAAACTTGCTGAGCAGGTGATTCGCACTTTCGCCCTTGAATCGGCCATTTACAGGGTGAGCAGGGATATAGACATCCAGATAGAAAAAAATAAAGCCGAAGGAATGGATAAAGGCCGTGCCAGCATAGAAGGTATAAGCCATTATGCAGTGGAAGCCGCCATCCTCAAGGTTTACGGTTCCGAAGTCCTGGATTATGTGATCGATGAAGCGGTACAGATCCACGGCGGGATGGGATATTCGGCCGAAATGGCTGTTGAAAGGGGATACCGGGATTCAAGGATAAACAGGATCTTTGAAGGGACCAACGAAATCAACAGGCTCCTTGTTGTGGATACTGCTATGAAACGTGCCATGAAGGGCGACTTTGACCTTATCGGTACAGCCGAAAAAGTGATGGCCAACCCTGAACAGGCTGCAGAACCCAGGCTGTCATCCGAAGGCTATTATGAAGAGAAAATGAGGTACCTGCGCAACTTCAAGAAAGCAATTCTTATTGCCATACAGGGGGCTTCAAAGGTCTTTGATAAAAAACTGGTCCAGGAACAAGAAGTTCTGAACAGCATTTCCGACATGGTCATTGAAGTATACATTGCCGAATCAACTGCGCTCAGGGTGAACAAGCTTGAGACGATGAAAGGCGCAGATGCCGTGGCTTTATACAGGGATATCCTTGATGTCCTTGTTTATGATGCCTCCGACAAGATCCGTAAAGCAGGCTGCAATGCAGTAAACTGTTTTGCTGAGGGTGACCAGGTAACAAAACTTGTCAATGCGATTCAGTCGCTGAGCATTGTTGCCGGGCTTAATATTAAAGAAGCACGCAGGCGAATTGCTGCAAAGCTCATCGAGGAAAACCAATATAAATTTTAAATACAGATCATTAAAAAACAATCATAATTTACCTTACTTTTGCATTGAAAAATAAGTACTTCCATCAAAAGGCGGTGAACCTTTACCTTATATGAACGGCCCGTTGTTTAATTATATTCTTCTTGCAAGGACAGCCAAAGATAGCACCTCGTTCGATCCGAGCATGTTATACCTGATACTTGCACTGGTCGGGCTTTTTCTACTGGTACTCTTGCTTGTTTTCACAAGAGCCAGGTTACTCCCTCTGATCAAACTTGGGTACATCAACCTGGTTTACGGTCGTTTCAGTTTTGAATTCCTCGAGTTTTTTAAGGATAACAACCTCAGGAATCCCCATAACAATTGTATCAAGGATGAGATCTCCATGCATTTCTATACATTTTACAAAGCCAGGAGGGACGCCTTGTTTTTTACAACAGAAACTAAGATTGAATTCGGTGATATCCCTTTCTTAATGAATTACAAGAAGCTCATCAAGGTGAAGGGAGAGCCTGAATGCATCAATGTGTCAAAATTCGGCAATCACAGGGTGAAACTGGTCGGGTTTAACGAAACCCTTCAGAATCTGAAGATGAAATCGATGTGCTATTTCCTTGGAGAGGTTTTCGTGATGGGGGAATATCATTTCATGGATATCAGCAAGGTCAGGATCGCCGATATTATTTCTCCTCTCTCGGGCAAGTACCTTAAAGGGCAAACTATTGAATCGGATAATTTTTATATCACAGACCAGCAGGGCGATAAGATCAATTACGAGAACAACGGGTTTTCGATCACCGTACGTTATTACTTCAGGGGGGATGCTGCAGTGAACCAGATTCTCGACCAGGTGTTCTCAGGTGCCGGCGATAACGGTCAGGCCCTGATCGATACGATGAAACACGAAGAATTGCTGAACCGCTTCTAGCTTTCCGGTTCCACGGCGGGCAAAGCTGCTTCGGCCTTGCTTACAGTAACAAATACATCCGATTTATCCTTGTCGATATCCAGTGTGAGAATATCATTGGGTGTAAGCTTGGTTTTGATAACCTCTTCGGCAAGCACATCTTCAATGTACTTCTGGATTGCACGTTTGAGAGGCCTTGCGCCAAACTGGGCATCCCATCCTTTTTCGGCAATGAAATCCTTGGCTTCGGTAGTAATAACGACCTGGTAACCTATATTCTTGATGCGTTTGAACAGGTGGGCCAGTTCAATGTCGATGATCTTGTGAATATCTTCCTTTTCAAGGGAGTTGAAGATGATGACATCGTCGATACGGTTCAGAAATTCAGGAGCAAATGTCTTTTTAAGGGCATTCTCGATCACACCCCGGGTATTGTCGGCGGTGGAATCCATTTTAGCTTTAGTCATGAAACCAACACCCTGGCCGAAATCCTTCAGCTGGCGTGAGCCGATATTGGAAGTCATGATCACTATTGTATTCTTGAAATCGACCCTGCGGCCGAAACTGTCGGTGAGCTGCCCGTCGTCAAGAACCTGCAGCAGAAGGTGAAACACGTCAGGATGTGCTTTTTCTATTTCATCAAGGAGGATGATGGAGTAGGGGCGGCGACGGATCTTCTCGGTGAGCTGTCCGCCTTCCTCATAACCTACATATCCCGGAGGCGCCCCGATGAGCCGGGATACTGCAAACTTCTCCATGTATTCGCTCATGTCGATGCGAACCAGGGCATCTTCCGTGTCGAAAAGGTATTTCGAAAGGATCTTGGCAAGATGGGTTTTGCCAACCCCGGTAGGTCCGAGGAAAATAAAAGTGCCGATAGGTTTGTTGGGGTCTTTAAGCCCGGCCCTGTTGCGGCGTATGGCTTTAACAACTTTCTTTATAGCTTCATTCTGGCCTATCACCGAATTCGCCAGCTCACCTTCCATATTGATCAGCTTTTCGCTCTCGTTCTTAGCGATACGCTGCACCGGGATGCCTGTCATCATTGCAACCACTTCCGCAACATTCTCTTCACTAACGGTTTCACGGTTTATCCTGGCCTGTTCCTCCCATTTTTTCTTTTCCTTCTCGAGGTTGTCCTGGAGCTTTCTCTCGGTATCACGAAGGTCTGCAGCTTCCTCAAATTTCTGGCTGTTGATAGCGTCCATCTTTTTCTTCCTTGCCTCTTCTATCTGACTTTCGATAGTAATGATCTCCTGGGGAACATTGATATGGGTGATATGCACCCTGGCACCCGCCTCGTCTAAAGCATCAATTGCTTTATCGGGAAGGTACCTGTCGCTCAGGTAGCGGTTGGTAAGGGAAACACAGGCCTTGATGGCTTCATCAGTATATTTAACAAGGTGGTGGTCTTCGTATTTTTCCTTGATGTTCTGAAGGATCTCTATGGTTTCATCAGGATCGGTAGGGTCTACCAGCACTTTCTCAAACCTTCTTTCCAGAGCGCCGTCCTTTTCGATGTACTGCCTGTACTCGTCAAGCGTGGTTGCACCGATGCACTGCAGCTCGCCCCTCGCAAGGGCCGGCTTGAACATATTCGACGCATCAAGCGAGCCGGAAGCATTGCCGGCGCCCACAATGGTGTGGATCTCATCTATGAAGAGGATGATATTCGGGTTCTTTTCAAGTTCATTCAACACAGCTTTCATCCTTTCTTCGAACTGCCCCCTGTACTTCGTACCTGCAACTAATGACGCAAGGTCAAGCGAAACAAGACGTTTATTAAATAAAGCCCTTGAAACTTTTCTTTGTACAATTCTCAAAGCAAGCCCCTCTGCAATGGCAGACTTTCCAACTCCCGGTTCACCTATCAGGATAGGGTTGTTCTTCTTGCGGCGGCTGAGGATCTGGGCAATGCGCTGAAGTTCCTTCTCCCTTCCCACGATGGGGTCGAGGCGGCCTTCCTCGGCAGCCCTTGTGATATCCCTTCCGAAATTATCAAGCACGGGTGTTTTCGACTTGGCTTCGCCGGTACGCTTTGGTGTGGATATAAACGATTTTCCGCTTTCTTCCTGCTCATCGTCTTCTTCATCTTTGGGAAGTATGTTCTGAGGTGGCATGGGTTTGTCTTCCCTGCCCGAGGTCATAATAGCCCTCAGCTCTTCCTTAAAACTGTCATAGGATATGCCAAAATTGCCGAATGTCTTGGTGACAAGATTGTTCTCGTCTTTCAAAATGGCAAGCAAAAGGTGCTCGGTGCCTATAAGTTCACTGTTAAAGACCTTTGCTTCAAGGTATGTGATCTTAAGCGCTCTCTCTGCCTGCTTGATCAGGGGAATGTTCTCTGCGCCTACAGGGCGCTCTTTATGACTTGCGACAGCCTGCTCTATCTTGATCCGGATCTCCTTAAGATCAGCTCCAAGATTTCTCAATATCTTGATAGCCAGCCCTTCACCTTCACGAATGATGCCAAGGATCAGGTGTTCAAGACCGATATAGTCGTTACCCAACCTCTGTGCTTCCTCTCTGCTGTATATTAAAACGTCTTTGACGCGTTGCGAAAACTTAGCCTCCATGAATTATTTCTTTATATAATTAATAACGGTGCAGTTGTTTAAAAAAACATATAAGAATACGAATAATTATGAACCTGCATCTTATGATTTACAATAATCAAGCCAGATTTTTCACCCGGTTAATTTGACAATGTGCCAAAAGTACAATCGAAATTGTAAGAATCATAATGAAAGGCCTTTAATTATTAACATTTCCATGTTCATAAGAGACTGAAATTTTAATGGTTTTTTTTATGGTTTTTATGGAGATTTTTGGTAAATTCGTACTGTGGGAAATGGAATATTATTTTCCTGGTAATCAACAAGATAAAATTAGAAAAAATGGAATCCGGAGAGAAGATCATTCAGGTAAACATCGAGAACCAGATGAAGACGGCCTATATCGACTATTCCATGTCGGTAATTGTGGCCAGGGCCTTACCTGATGTGAGGGATGGAATGAAGCCTGTTCACCGCAGGGTAATGTTCGGAATGTACGAGCTCGGAGTGCTTGCAAACCGTTCCTATAAGAAATCTGCACGTATAGTAGGGGAGGTCCTCGGTAAATACCATCCCCATGGTGACACCTCGGTTTATGATGCCATGGTGCGCATGGCCCAGAACTGGAGCCTCAGGTATCCTCTTGTGGATGGCCAGGGAAATTTCGGTTCCATGGACGGCGACAATCCTGCAGCTATGAGGTATACCGAAGCCAGGATGAGCAAGATTGCCGAGGAAATGGTGGCCGACATAGAGAAGGACACCGTTGATTTCCAGCTTAATTTTGATGATTCCCTCAAGGAACCTACGGTAATGCCAAGCAGGATACCCAACCTCCTTATCAACGGGGCTTCCGGGATTGCAGTAGGGATGGCCACCAATATGGCCCCTCATAACCTTAGCGAGGTTGTTGACGGTATCATCGCCTATATTGACAATAAGGAGATAACCATTGATGAACTGATGAAATTCATCAAAGCCCCTGACTTCCCCACAGGAGGCGTGATCTATGGTTATGAAGGAGTTAAAGATGCATATCATACCGGCAGGGGAAGGGTCATGATGCGTGGCGAGATTAAGATAGAACAGGATGATAACGGAAGGGAAAAGATAATTGTCACTTCGGTCCCTTACCAGGTCAACAAGGCTGAGATGATCAAGAAGACAGCCGAACTGGTCAATGATAAAAAGATTGAAGGCATCACCGATATCCGCGATGAATCTGACCGTTCGGGTGTACGCATTGTATATGTTCTAAAGAAAGAGGCTATCACAAATGTCGTCCTCAATAAATTATACCAGCTTACCCCATTACAGACATCCTTCAACATCAACAACATAGCCCTGGTCCACGGCAGACCGATGATGCTTAACCTGAAGGACCTGATCGTTCATTATGTCAGTCACAGGCATGAAGTTGTTGTAAGAAGGACAAAATTTGAACTTGCCGAAGCTGAAAAACGTGCGCATATACTTGAAGGGCTGCTGATAGCACTTGACAACCTCGATGCAGTGATCAAACTGATCCGCGAATCGAGGACTCCCGATGATGCCCGCAACGGGCTGATGGTCAGTTTCAGTCTCAGCGAGCTCCAGGCCAGGGCCATCCTTGACATGAGGCTGCAAAGGCTTACCGGTCTTGAACGTGACAAGATCAAAGCTGAATATGATGAACTGCTCAAACTCATTGAAAGTCTTAAAGCTATCCTCGCAGATGAGGGGATGCGCATGGAGATCATTAAAACTGAGATGAGGGAGATCAAGGAAAAATACGGGGACGAATCCAGGACCCAGATTGTTTATGCAGCCAATGATTTCAGGATGGAAGATGTGATCGCAAATGAAAATGTGGTGATCACTATTTCGCATATGGGTTATATCAAGAGGACACCCCTCTCGGAATATCGCAGACAGAACAGGGGAGGCAAGGGTTTCAGGGGTTCCGACATCCGTGACGAGGACTTCCTTGAACATTTGTTTGTAGCCACCAACCACAACTACCTGCTTTTCTTTACTGAAAAAGGTAAGTGTTTCTGGCTGAGGGTGTTTGAAATCCCTGAAGGGACTAAGGTCTCAAAGGGAAGGGCCATCCAGAACCTCATCAACATAGAACCTTCTGATAAGGTCAGGGCTTTTATCAATGTAAAGGACCTGAAGGATGAAGAATATTGTGCTAACAACTTTATCATTCTATGCACCCAAAGGGGGACTATTAAAAAGACCTCCCTGGAATCATATTCAAGGCCGAGGCTTAACGGTATTATTGCTATCAATATCAATGAGGGGGATCACCTGCTCGAAGCAAAACTCACCCATGGAGAGGATGAAGTGCTTATGGCATTACGTTCAGGCAGGGCCATCCGATTCAACGAAAGCAAGGTAAGGCCTATGGGGCGCAACGCGTCAGGTGTTCGTGGCATAACCCTCGGAAGTAAAAAAGATGAAGTGGTGGGCATGATATGCCTGCCCAAGGATCAGAAGAGAGAGGTGCTTGTCGTTTCCGAAAACGGGTATGGCAAACGTTCCGACATCGATGATTACAGGGTGACAAACCGCGGAGGGAAGGGTGTTAAAACTATAAACATTACTGATAAAACAGGTCCGCTC
>JBAXBP010000051.1:0-19959 GCA_037141915.1 Bacteroidota bacterium
GGAATTCATCCTTTACCGACCGCTTCCTCCTCTCCGACTGGCTCGGATGGTCTATAGGCGCTACGGTATTCGCCGTGACTCTTTTTGCGATCGTGGCGTTCTACGGAGCCGAAAAAGTGGAAGAGTTCTTCAGGATCAAAAACACGGGAGAAGCCTGGACATGGAAAATATCAAAACGTTCCTACATTATAGGAGCCGGGGCACTGATTGCTGCCGCAGCCCTTGTTTGGTATATCGGCCAGCCCGACCCCGTGCGTAAATGGAAACTGATGGAAAGCCGCTATTCAGGCCAGATCACTTCGAAGGAAATCTTTATTCATCCGCTGGAGTACGTGAAAACCAATAATGAATCTTCCATCAAGCTCATCACTCTCGATCTGCGTTTGGAAGCTGAATATGCGGCATTTCATCTCAGTGGCTCCGAAAATTTCAAACCTGGTGACATTCTCAATCCCAAAATGGTGGCTCCCCTCACCCAACTTCCGCCCCAGGGAGTCGTAGTGCTGATCGCCGACCAGGATTCAGTTTCGGTAAAAGCCTGGAAATACCTGAAGGTTCAGGGTGTGATGAACGTGTACATCCTCGAAAACGGTTTAAATGACTGGAAGAGCCTGTTTGCAGATAAAACACTTGAAGGGAAGCCGGTCAACCTTTCCTCCCCTTCTGCCGAAGTACTTAAACTCTTCCCCAAAGACTCCTATATCCAGAAGATCAAGATTGGTTCCAAAAAACGTGCCGGAGGAT
Organism: Bacteroidota bacterium; assembly: GCA_037141915.1. GTDB lineage: Bacteria > Bacteroidota > Bacteroidia > Bacteroidales > FEN-979 > CAIRDP01. The sequence goes on from JBAXBP010000051.1 coordinate 745, forward strand.
TATGCAGCTAAAACTTATGATAAAATTCCACTCTACACTGAAAGCATTGACCTGCCTGCTGGTCCTGGGATCGCTGGCTTCGGTTGCAGCAGCACAGAACTCTTCGGTTTCCGCTACCCGGGACCAGGACTGTATGTCGTGCCACGAAAAAAACATCTCCGGGCATGCATTCAACAATTCCGTCCATAAATCGCTCAAGTGCACCGCCTGCCACGTTATTGACCAGGAAAAACCGGAAAGCAGCGCCACCGCCGGAAAAAAATCCTGCGTGGTCACATTTAAACCGACCGATTGCAGCAGTTGCCACGCCGCCATCGTGAAGGAACACGCAGGCAGCGTTCATAACTCGGCCCGCCTGCCGGTTCCCTGCTGGAAATGCCATGCCGACATTCATACCATCACCTCCATCAAAAATAATAAAATGGCCACCGCCCTGCTTTGCGGTAAATGCCATGAGAGAGAATCCGCCTACTTCAAATCGGTGCATTACCAGGCTCTCGCCAAAGGAAACACTGATGCGCCCGCCTGCATCGACTGCCACGGGCGGCATGCCATCAGGCGAATCGATAATGTTGCACAGGGACGGTCTTTCCACACCCAGGCTTGTATGAAATGCCATGCCGACGCTAAAATGATGGCCCGTAACAAGGTGACCACCATCGCGCCGAAAACTTATTTTGAGAGTTACCACGGGAAAAACACCCGCCTGGGGTATCCTCAGAAGGTGGCTGGCTGCGCCGATTGCCACGGTACGCACAACATCCTTCCCGAAAAGGATACGAATTCAACGGTGAACCCCGCTCACCTTACCCAAACCTGCAAACAATGCCACGCCAACGCGACTCCCATGTTTTCGCAGTTTATTGCCCATGCTGAACCCGGTAATAAAAGCAAGTACCCTACCCTTTTCTGGATCACCGTTTTCATGAATGCCTTGCTGGCAGGAACTTTCCTGTTCTTCTGGCTTCATTCATTGCTTTGGGCATTCAGGGGATTCGTCGAAAAGAAACAACTCAGAAACTCAGAATTTTTCAGGCAGGCAAATCCCGGCCCGGGTCAGCATATGCAAACCAGGAAGAAAGTCTACCAGCGCTTCCGCCCTCTTCACATCATCCTTCATATCTTTGTCGTGACCAGCTTCCTTGGGCTGGCATTGACCGGACTTCCCTTAAAATTCAATTATACCCCCTGGGGCAAAGCCCTTATTGACTTTATTGGCGGAACCGGCACAGCGGGAATAATTCATCGTATCTGTGCCATCGTCACTTTCGGCTATTTCTTCATCGTCCTTTGGATGAGCACCCGCTTCCTGTTCTCGAAAAAACATAATGGCGAGTCATTCTACCAGAGGCTTTTTGGCCCTGATTCGCTTTTCCCCAATATGAAAGACTTAAGAGATGTCAGGGATATGTTCCGTTGGTTCCTTTTCAGGGGGCCAAAGCCTCCCTTTGACCGTTGGACATACTGGGAGAAGTTCGATTTCATGGCTGTGTTCTGGGGTGTTGCCGTGATCGGATCCAGTGGATTGCTCCTTTGGTTTCCTGAATTCTTCGGACAGTTCCTTCCTGGCTGGTTATTTAATGCCGCCACCATCATTCATTCCGACGAGGCCCTGCTGGCCGTGGGATTCATCTTTACCATCCATTTCTTCAACACTCACTTCCGTGCCGAAAAATTCCCCATGGACTTCGTGATCTTCAACGGACAGGTGACTGAGGAAGAAATGGTGACCGAACGGAGCGAGCAGTGGGAACGCTACCAGAAACTGGGTATTTCAGATGAATTTGAGGTAAAAAAACCAAATTCCATTGCCCGGGATATTACCCTGCGCCTGTTTGGTCTGCTGGCTTTGCTCACCGGTATAATTCTTGCCCTGCTTATCCTTTATACCATCATCGGCTAAGAGCTGACCATTCTTTTTTCTGTATCCATGACCTGCGGATGGCTTGAAGAAGTACTCAGGCCCTTGGCCGCATGCAGTGAAAATTTCTATCTTTAAGGCTCAATTTACGGCGGATGAAATTCACTGATATTATAAGATCCGGGGCTTTCAAGGACTTTTCAATCATTGTGCTGCTCATGGGCTTGCTTACCCTGGTTTTTCGTTTGACGGATGCGGATATCGCTCTTCAGCGTTATTTTTATTCGCCTGAAAAGGGTTGGCTGCTTCAATTTCACCCTATCTGGGATTTCATTTACCGTTTCGGGATCTTCCCGGGTTACTTCCTTGCTTTTGCCGGGTTGATCATGATCACCCTCTCCTACTGGAATGTGAAATACATCAATTACCGCAAGGCATCCATGGTGCTGATTTTTACCATGGTTGTGGGTCCGGGCCTGATAGTGAACCTGGTATTGAAAGATCATACGGGTCGTCCGCGCCCCCGCGAGATCACGGAGTTCGGAGGTACCGAAAACTTTATCTGCGTTTGCGAAAAAGGCGCCACGAACGAAGGTAAGAGTTTTCCCTGCGGACATTGTTCCATGGGGTTTTACCTGGCAATCCCTTACCTCTTCCTGAGGAACCGTAAGAAGATCCACGCATATTCTGTCCTGGCAGCTGGCGTTGGCTACGGAATCATCATTGGGATCGCACGAATGATGGCGGGGGGGCATTTTGCAAGCGATGTGCTCTGGGCGGGGCTGATCGTGTGGCTCACCGCTTTGATCGGATATTACTTGTTCCGGGCCGACAAACCCATTGAAATTCCCGTTCTGTCATCCGCAGACCAAAAGAAAAAAGCAAGGCGGATCACGCTGGCCATGGGCATTCTACTGCCTGTTATCACTGTTGGTCTGCTGCTTGCAACACCTTATATCTCCTCCAAGGAATTCCATCTGACTAATTCGGAGTTTGGCAGGCTCAAGCCAGGGGTAATCCTGTTTGACTTAGGCAACTCGACTCTGAGGATATTGCCAGATACCGCTTTCCGCCTGGAGTACAAGGTTAATGCTTTCGGTTTTCCCAATAGCAAGGTACGCGGTCACTGGACAACCGGCGATACCTGCCGTTACGTCTTTGAAACTATGGGATGGTTCACTGAACTCACCAATGATGTCAGGCTGAAAATACCCCCGGCCAACTCCTGTACGTTCCTGGTACGGATCAATAAAGGCAGGATCATCAACGATCTGCCGGAAACTTATGCCTGCGAAAAGATTGCTCTTACGGGAAGCGGGGCGTTTCTTTCGATACACAGGAAAAACCCTGGCCGCTGACCACCCTGAGCCGGGTCAGCGTGAACCCCGTTTACTTTATGATGAACACTTTCGAGCTGGCTGTGGCGTGATACTTAGTTGAGAAATTGCCATAGTTGATCGAGAGCTGGAGGCGCCGGGTGCCGTTGACAAAGCAAACATTCTCTCCTACTCCGACTGTTGAATAAGTTAGTCCCATCGTGATGGTCAGGTGAGCAGTATCAACGCGGCAATTCATTAAGGTACCAACGGGAATATCCGCAGTCATTTCCTTAGGAATATTCGTTGTGCAGTTCCCGAAATTGTCGGTATACAGTATCTCTCCTTTGAGGGTATCTCCAGAGACTTCAGGATGCTGGACAATGAATTTCTGTGGATTGCTGCATAGGCTCCCGAAAGAGGTGACAGGCGTTCCTGAAAGCATAGAGAGTATGGCGCGTTTATAGAACTCTGATATCGGCAGGCTGTCGGCCGGGCTTCCTTCGAGAACTGCGGGATTATTTACAAAGGTGCAGGAGCTTTTCGGCCAGGCGTCGAGGATACGGGTCGAAAGCATATTGTCGGGGGCCAGGACTATCTCATTGTTTGCCTGGTATATAATGCGCTTGCTTTGTGCCCCGGGTTCAACGATACCAGCGATGTAAGTGCCGGCGGGATAGTTCTAAAGGGTAAGGTACAGCAGGTAGGAGCCTTCATAAACATCAAAGGATTTCGAGTTGAAAAAGTCGATGTGGACGGTGGGATAGGCAGAGCGTACCGCTCCCATGATGCCTACGATCATGTCGCTGGAAGCGGTATTGTCGGATATGATAACCAGGTTTTGGGTGGCCGCAGGATAATAGCTGGTTTCGGTCTTGGTGCATGCCTGTATAAGAATGAGGAGGAGAAGGAGGGCAGAAAGTTTGCGCATGAATGTGTAATTTTTCTGCAAAGGTAGAGAATCGGCTGTTTTCATGCTATTTTTGTTCCCGGGAACATAAAATGCCCCATTTTTGCACAAAATTATACTGATCCGGGATGTATCGAATTCTTCTTGTTCTTGCTGTTTTCTTTCTCTCGACTTGCATTTTACCGGCTCAGAAGATCACGGTTGCAGCAGCCGCCGACCTCAGGTTTGTGCTGGATGAGGCGAGTACTGAATTTCAAAAATCAAATCCCGGCATCAAGGTAGATATCATTTACGGCTCATCGGGGAACCTGTACCAGCAGATCGTGAACCAGGCGCCTTTCAATATTTTCTTTTCTGCGGATATCTCTTTCCCTAAAAAACTTGATTCTCTTAAGCTCGCAGGCAGCAAGCCAAAACTTTATGCCATTGGGCACCTGGTGCTCTGGAGCCCCAGCCTGGATGTTTCTAAAGGCATTGAGGTTCTGAACAACCCTCAAATTAAAAGGATCTCCATTGCCAATCCAAGGGTGGCCCCTTACGGCAAACGGGCCGTGGAATGTTTGAAATATCACTCGGTGTATGACAGGCTGAAGGATAAAATTGTTGAAGGCGAGAATGTTTCCCAGGCTGCGCAGTTTGTCTTAACGGGTAATGCAGAGATCGGACTTATCGCGCTTTCCCTGGCCTTGTCTCCCGAAATGAGTTCAAAAGGCAAGTATTTCATCCTTGACGAAAAAAGTCATTCGAAGCTGGAACAGGCTTATGTGATCATCAAAAATTCGGAAACGGATAAGGATGTTCTTAAATTTGTTCAGTTCATTGAATCACAGAAAGTGCGGACCCTGTTTGGCAAATATGGTTTCAAGCTGCCTGCCGAAGATTAATAGCCAGCCAAAAAATGGATGCAGCCTTCTTACAAACCTTCTGGATCTCGATCAAGCTTGCTTCTCTTACCACGCTTATCCTGTTTTGCATCGGCATCCCCCTGGCTTATTTTCTTACCTATTCGACTTTCCGTGCAAAGGTTGTATTGCAGGCTCTCATGAGCATGCCCCTGGTACTGCCTCCATCGGTGCTTGGGTTTTACCTGCTGCTGGCTTTCAGCCCGAATTACTTCTTCGGTGGGTTCCTCAGTAACTATCTAAACATCAGGCTGGCGTTTTCCTTCGCCGGGATTCTGATCGGTTCGGTGATCTTTAACCTGCCGTTCATGGTCAATTCAATACAAACAGGCTTCAGCAACCTTCCGGCTTCTCTCAGGGATGCTTCATATACCCTGGGTAAATCCAGGATCACAACCATCTCAAAGGTGTTGCTGCCAAACATCAAACCGGCGCTTCTCACGGGGATTTGCCTCACTTTCGCCCATTCCATAGGTGAATTCGGGGTGATACTGATGATAGGCGGCAACATCCCGGGCAAAACCAGGGTGGCATCCCTGGCGGTGTATGACGAAGTGCAGGCTTTGAATTTCGGCATGGCAAATAAATATGCCATATTCCTTTTCCTGTTCAGTTTTATCATATTGCTTATTATTTACAGTGTAAACCGGGAATACCAGAAATGGCAGAGGTTCTGATAGATCTGCAGGTGAAAAAGAAGCTTCACACGAATGATGGTGTGGGTGCGCTGGATGTTTGTATGCAAATTCCGGAGCACGCACTTGTCACTATCTTTGGCAAGTCAGGCGCAGGAAAAACCACGCTGCTGAGGATCATTGCAGGATTAACAAAGCCTGAAGGCGGATTTATAAAGATCGGGAACCAGACCTGGTTCGATTCGGGCGCAAACATCAACATTAAGCCGCAACTCCGCGACATCGGCTTTGTGTTCCAGGATTATGCCCTGTTCCCGAACATGACAGTGAAGGAGCACCTCCTCTATGCCAGTCCGCAGAAGGAACATAAATATATTTCCGAACTGCTGGATGTTTTCCATTTAAAGGGTTTATGTGACCGGAAACCGGGGAAATTATCAGGCGGACAGCAGCAGCGCCTGGCTGTGGCAAGGGCATTGGCCAGGAAACCCCGTATCCTTCTGCTCGACGAACCCTTGTCGGCCCTTGACAGCGAAATGAGGCTGGCGTTGCAGGAGGAGATCATCCTTGCACATAAAAATTTTAATGCCACCACCCTTCTGGTGAGCCATGATGTGTACGAGGTTTCCAGGTTGTCGGACTTTGTTTATGTTATCGACAACGGGAAGATAAGCCAACAGGGAAAGCCGGGCGATGTATTTAAGTCATCCGCAGTGAATAAAAACAATGCCGAAGGCCGTTATAATTTTCACAGGGCCGTAATAATCCCGGGTTTTTGAATATATTTGTTTATCGTTTGCTATTTCACAGAACTCAGACGGGGATATGAGAAAAACAATACTGTTTCTGCTGCTTGCCTGCACCCTAAGCATTACTTACGCCCAGCAGCGTCCGTACAGGTTTGGAGTCAAGGGTGGCATCAATTACATACACCTTGAAAATTACGGAAAAGGTTTTTACTCAGACTTTGCCCCTAAGCCGGGTTGGAGTTTCGGGGTCTTGTTCCAATACACCAAAGGAGGCTTTTTAAATTACTCGATAACTCCCGAAATCCTTTATACCGAGTCGATAACCAATGTTGACCTGCTTTATATCACGGATTCCCCTGCTACCATGCAGACGATCGACATCCCGCTTACGTTCAAGCTTGGCCTGCAGCTGAGCAAGATTTTCAGGCCCTATATACTGGGGAATGTTTACGGCTCTTATCTCATCAAATATTACGGAAATTTTTTCGAGTTGCTTGATATTGACCACACTTCACCCAATGCCAACATCAATAAATTTTATTTCGGGGTCAGCGCAGGAATGGGTTTTGACCTCTGGAAATTCGAAATTGAAGGAAGATACCGGTGGAACCTGGTCAGGATCAATACTGATGACTATTCTGCCCTGAAACAGATGGGCCTGGAATTTACCTGTGCTTTTCTTTTTTAGATCAGAACACCAAACACTCACCTGGTTATGAAAAGGTTACTATTGTATAGCTTGCTGCTCTTTACCTTAACCACCTGCAAGAAGGCGCCGCTTGAAGATTTTCTCTTCCTGGTAAGGGTTGACAAAGTGGAGGTGATCGACAAATACGCCCTGGCTGCAAGGCTTAAGCAAAATCCGAATTCAACCCTGTACAAGGCTTTGCCGAACAAAAAGATAAAGATAGTTTCAATTGTCTACAATACCGTCGACCCCAAAGGTCAACCCATACTCGCCTCGGGTGCAATATTTTTCCCATCGGCCGATCTGGACTATGAAAGGCTGGGAACTATTTTAGCACTTCATTATACTTACGGAGCCGATTACGAGGTCCCGTCCCAGAAAATGGGAGTGACCGAGGGCCTGTTCTCATTGTTCGGTTATATTGTTGTAGCCCCCGATTATATTGGGTATGGTGCATCCAGAGAAAAGGTCCATCCTTATTATGATGTCGGAAGCACGGGCCAGGTGGCTGCCGATATGCTACTGGCCGCAAAAGAATATTTTGCTTCGATCAGCAGGAAAGTGGCTCATAAAGTTACTGTTATGGGATACTCCCAGGGCGGTCAGGCTTCTCTTGCATTTCTCAAATTTGTAGAGACGACGCCTGTATACCAGGATGCTTTCGTTATAGACCAGGTGTTTGCAGGAGGCGGAGCATATGACCTGATCAAATCGTATGATACCTTCGTGGACAGGGATTACAGCAGCCAGCCGGTTACCATTCCTCTCCTGGTCCTTGGGATGGATTACGGGGACAGCCTGAACCTGGATCTGAAAAAGATGTTTGCAGAACCTCTTTATTCCAAGTACAAAGATTGGATACTGTCTAAAAAATATACCACCGATGAGGTTACAGCTATGATGGGTGAAACAAAACTTAAAAAAATCATGGCAAAAGAGGCCTTTGACACCCTGGATCCGAATACCATGAAATTCAGGAAAGCCTTGCGGAACAACAGCCTTATCGTTTACGGGAAAATAAAGGACTGGAAGCCTAAGGCAAAAGTCACTTTATTGCATGCGACTGCCGATACCATTGTGCCCTATGAGAATACCGAAAGCGCTTACCAGGCATTCTTAATGGCGGGTTGCGATGTTGCCAAGGTTGACATAAAAAATAAGGATCATAAGGAAGCCGGCCAGGATTTTTACACCTATGTAATGCTTCATTTACTGATTTAGCAGATTTCAAGATGAGGACAAGGATAGCCGTTTTACTTATTTTATTCAGTTGTGCTGCACTGAGCGCCCTGGCAAAAAAGGATTATTCCAAACACAACAAAGGATATTTCTGTGATGTAGGCATTGCTTTCGGATGTACATTCCCCAAGGGCACGAATCCAAATGCTCTCCTTGAAGTTTATACCACGCAAGGTTACCAGTTCTCGAATACGTTTTCACTGGGCGCAGGGGTTTCCACATACAACACCACCAACATTTGCGGCTACCTGCAATTAAGGTTCAACCTGCGCAACACGACTGAAACCAGGACCAGTTTCCCTTATATTTCCCTGAGAGGGGGTTATTCGTGGAGCACCTGGTCGGGCGATGCCTGGGGTGACGACAAAGGGCCTACGGAAGAGCTAAAGCTTGGGTGGTCCTTTTACACAAAAGCCGCCAACCTGAGGTGGAGCGTGTTCGCAGCACCCTGCCTTTACCAGTTCCATTTTATCCCGAAGATCGGCCTGGCGTTTGAATTTTAATAAACTATTGCTTTCGTTTTCCGGATTTTGTATTTTTACATTCGAATCTTTTATATGAATGATATGAAATCCTCCAGGCTTCTTTTCGTTTTATTTTTCTGCGGATGTCTGATCCCTGCTGTTTCAGCACAACAGGATATGTTCACCAAAGTGTTTGTTCAGTCGGCCGGCTGGGTGCAAACCTACGGAATGACCAGGACTCCCGCTAACAATTACATCCTCACCGGTTACAGGCAACAAATGCCGATGGCCATGATGATCTCTGAGAGCGGGAGCATCATTTGGGCCAAAACCTATGATACGGTTTATGGTAACCTTTACTGTGCGGCCAATACTGCCGACGGGAATATCCTGCTGGCCGGATCCCTCGGGAGGCAGCAATCGGGCAATCACAACGATGTATTGCTCATTAAAGTCACAACCACGGGTGATACCCTCTGGGCTAAAAAACTGGATATGGGGTACGACGAAACCCCTCTTTCATTGAAGCCAACCACCGACGGGGGATTTATCCTTGGTGGTTTCTCCTATGCCGACACCCCCCCCTACTTCAGGTCGTTTGTCGCAAAAATCGACGCTGCCGGGAACCTTCAATGGGGCAAGACCTTTTACTCGGGCAATTTTGGAAATTATGCGTATACCGCAACCGAAACTCCCGACGGGGGTTACCTTGTTTCAGGATCCGTGGCAGCATCCACAAACTATTATGAAAGTCTTCTCCTGTTAAAACTGAGTTCTGCAGGCGCTGTCGTATGGGCCGAGCAATACCCCGACATTCCTTCCAGGAGCACCGTGGCTTACGATGCTGTAATAGTCAATGGTAATGCTGTTTGCTACTTTATTGATGAAAGCCAGCAGATGGGCCTGATGAAGGTCGATATGTACGGCGCTGTATTATGGTGCAAAGCCCTGGATTACAACGGGTATTACCAGTACCTTAAACCCGGTCCGAAATTGCATCAATGCGCCGACGGCGGCTTTGCATTCGTGAATGGCTCGGATAGTTATTTTGGCCCTATCGGTGAACTTATCAGAACAGATTCAACTGCTGAAGTTACCTGGTCAAGAGAATTGCTCTTACTGACCATTGACGTATCGCCTACCAGTTCGGGAGGCTTCCTTGCCTGCGGCAACGGGCCGATCATGGGTGTGACGGAGTCATCCACAGATAATCCCCAGATAGGAACCATCAAACTGAATTCACAGGGCGCCTCTTATGGCTGTGTGCAGGGTAAAAGTGCAGCGGCGGTACCATTCTCACCCGGCCTGATCCCTGCCACCCTTAATGAAGCTACAGCAGGTACCATCTCCTGGACCCATTGCGTGCTGCAGGATGTAGTCATGGGAACAGACTCGGGATGTATAACCGTTACCGGGGGAGTGGCCGAAAAAAGAGGCCTTGAACCCTTGCGCATTGTCCCGAATCCATCAGGCGGAAAGGTCAAACTCGAATCAGGGCTTGATCCAGAAGTAACCTTCAGCAGCCTCGAAGTGTATAATTCTCTTGGTAAAGCAGTATTCCAGCAAACAAAAAGCAGGTCAGGAATAAGGGATGCCAACCTGGAATTTCTTCCAAACGGACTGTATCTGCTTAAAGCTGTTTCAGGCGGCAAAACATATGCAGGAAAGCTGCTGATTGCGCATTAACTTCAGTTTAAGTACCGGACTGTACCATTCCTGAAGGCCTCTGGTAAGCCGCCAGGCCGAATTCGGGCAATACTGCATAAATATGTTCGAAGATTGCAGCGGTGGTATTTTCTGCATTTTCCCAGTCGGGCGGACTGTAGAATGCATATATCTCGATAGGAAGCCCGGTATCGCCTGCAGGAAGATGTCTTACCATCAGCGTGGATTCATTATTGACCAGGGGCTGGGACTTCAGGAAATCATAAAGGTACCTGCGGAACAGCCCGAGGTTGGTCATAGCACCGGTCTCGGCCATGGTGACTTCCCGGTATAAACCTTTGGCTTTAAGTCCTGCAATCAGCTCTTCCCCTGCAAAACGGATGGTGAAGATGTCGATGTTGATTTGTCTTTTCAGCCTGCGGCCTCCTGCATCTCCCATGCTTCTCCAGTTCTGGAAAGAATCGGTAATGAGAAGATAAGTAGGCACACAACTGACCGAATTGTCGAAATTGCGCACCTTTACGGTTACCAGGGATATATCCAGTTCCGTGCCATCCGTATTGTACTTGGGCATGGTGATCCAGTCGCCTATATGCAGCATTTTATTGTTCGAAAGCTGCACCCCGGCAACGAAACCAAGCAGGGAGTCCTTGAAGATCAGCATCAGTACGGCGCTCATGGCGCCGAGGCCTGCCAGGAGGCTGAGCGGCGACTGGCCTATCAATACCGAGATTGTCACAATCCCCACGATAATGTAAAGTATGATCTTCCCTATCTGCACATACCCCTTAATCGGTTTGGCGTAAGCCAGCTCGTAATCCCCGTAAATTTTATATACCGCGTTCAGAAAAGACACTCCCACGATCAGAAAGATACCAACTTCGCAAAGCTTCAGGATAACACTCAGAATGTTAACGGCGTGAGGGTAGTCAGAAATGGTAGGTGCAAGGGATACCTGCAATATCATCATTGGCAGCATCAGGGCAAGACGGGTAAAGACCTTCTGATCATATAAATGATCATCCCATTTGTTCTCCGATCTTTCGACCATCCGTTTTAACACCCTGTTGATCAGGAGTTTTACCACCTGGTAAACTATTATGGAAATGAAAAAAACAACAAAAAGGGAGGAGAAATCGACAATATACCTGGCGACTGAATCTCCGAATCCCCACCTCAGCAGGAGAGCCTTGAATCCGTTTCCCAGGCTCTCAACATTTACATTGGATGTGATCAGCATATGATGAATTTACGGTACAATGACTTTTAAAGATAAAGGCTGTATTTTCAGATGGACATTCTTACCGGCAACAAAAGGATCCCCGTCGACATGGCCGCTCTTTCCTTTTTTCCTTACCAGCTCGACTTCCTTTGCACGGATGATCTCAACATAGGGCGTTTGATCAAATTTCTTCATAAACAGCAGGGGGGCCAGGAAAACGGTCTTCCAGTATGGGACCTTGCTCACTATGCATACGTCAATGAAGCCGTCGTCAAGCTTGGCATTGGGATCTATTGAGGTGTTGTTGCCGAACTGGTTCGAATTGGCGAAACTGATCATCAGGGCCTTCCTTGTGACCTCCTGTCCGTCGATCATCATGTGGTAGGTCCTTGGCTTGTAGGCTGCGTATGCTGATGTAGCAATATTGAAATAAGTGCCGAAGCCGCGCTTTCCCGCCTTTGCAAATTCCTTCGCCACCTTGGCGTCGAACCCCACTCCTGCCACATTCACGAAGAGGTTGTCGTTGAGGGTTGCCGTGTCAATCTTAGCCGTTTTAAAATTATTCAGTATGCGGATAGCTTTTGCGGGGTTCATCGGGATCTTTAGATGCCTCGACAAGCCATTGCCCGATCCGGCAGGGATGATCCCCATAGCGGTCTCACTCCCGATAAGCCCCTGGGCGGTCTCATTTACTGTACCGTCACCTCCTACCGCAATCACGGCATCAAGGCCCTGGTTCGCCGCATCCCTGCTGAGTTCAGACGCATGGCCCTGCCTCCCGGTATAGATCACGGAATATTCAAAAACGGAGGCATCGAGATGTTTTGCTATCAGCTTCTCTATCCCTTTCTGCTTCCCAACCCCTGAAACAGGGTTTACAATGAAGATGAGCTTTTTCATTCCGCAATCAGACGGTTTTCGATCAAACGGTTGTTATATTGCTGGATAAATGCTTTAAGGAACAACTCGAGTTTTTCCTGTTCGGCATTTCCCTGGTTCAGGAGGTTGCGCTTTTGCATAGGATCGGTGGCGAGGTTGAACAGGTGAGTGGATTTCATCCCGTCGAATTCGATCAAACAGTTATCCTTCATCATACCATAAACACCGCTGTTGTAGTGAACCGAAAAATGGGTTCCCAGGGTATCAAGCAGGTTGGTCCCGAAAGCAAGGTATTTGCCTTCGTAACCCAGGTAACTCAGCACTGTCGGCATGATATCGGTTTGCTGGGCAATGGTCTTTGGCATCCCTTTAAGCTCCTCTCCCGGCCTGAAGAACAGCAAGGGTACTGCGTATTGCCCGGCCCCGCTCTGGTAGTATGGATAATACCCTTCGGATGTATGATCGGCGGTGATCACGAAGAGCGTGTTCTTATACCAGGGCATATGCTGCACGGTATGAAAGAATTCTGCCAGGGAGAGGTCGGCGTACATTATGCTTTGCTGTATGGGAAGGTTTCCTGTACGAAGTACGTTGATATACTTCGGAGGCACGTAATAAGGGTGATGTGACGATAATGAAAAGAATGCCGCGCAGAATGGCTGGCCCATTTGATTGATCTCTTTTGCTGCATACTGGAAGAACTGCTCATCGCGTATCCCCCACTTGCCGTCGTAATCGGCTTCATTATGGTACTCGTTACGTCCGTAGTACTTATCAAATCCCACATAGTGAGTATAAGAGTCAAAGCCCATGGTCCCGTTGCTGCCTCCGTGGAAAAATGCCGTTGAATATCCCCTGGCCTTAAGCAGCCCGCCTATGCTGGTGAATTTGCCTGACGCATAGGAGGTCTGGATAAAGGATTCGTACATCAGCGAAGGGATTGACGAAAGTACTGCAGGAATGCCCTGTATCGAGGTTTTGCCATTAGCAAAAGCGTCGAAATAAAGACTGTGGCGTATGAGGGAATCCATAAAAGGCGTAAAGCCCTGGTAACGCCCGTTTTCAAGATCGTGATTAAGCAAACCTATATGCTCCCTTGAGAAGCTTTCCATGATGATGATCATCACGTTCATGCGTTTGAAATTCCCTGCTTTTCCCTGGTGGGCCGGGTTGTAAAATTTTTCCAGTTCCGACTCGGTTTTGAACCAATGGATGGTAGGCAGTTTTTCATTGTTCCAGGTCCTGAGGATGGAGAAAGGAGTGTTCAGCACAAGGGGAACGTTGCGTGCAGTAGTATATCTTGCTGCGGTCACCACATTGATGGGACGAAGCTGTAATCCTCCTCTTATACCTATTACTGTAAGACCGGCAAAAACCAGCGCCATGAAAACATTCACCGCATAATAGCTCAGGTTGCCGCCTTTAAGTTTCTGCCCGGTGCCGCCAACCCTGAACCTTGAAGCTATAAGGTTCATCAGGGTGATGTAGATGATGAAAGTCACCAGGATGTACCAGAAATCCTTCATGAACTGGGGCAGCAGTTTGTCAAAGTCGCCCCCCACCTGCAGGTAAGTGAAGATATCGGCCGTGACCCTTTTCAGTGTAAAACGGAAATAAATGATATCGACGAAATTCATAAGCAGGGCCAGCGTATTGGCTATATAGAACCATATATCGGCAACGACCAGGTAGGCTTTCTTCTCCCTGAATTTGAACGGGAGCAGGTACATGGTGATAAAAGGAAGGTTCACCATGAGGATGGCTGCAATGTCGAAACGTGTTCCGTGGAAGAATATCATCAACTCCTCATGCGAAGGAACATTTGCAAAGTATTTGAGGTTGAACACGTAAAACACCGCCCTCGAAAGAAAGAGAAAAATGGTCACTGTGAGCAGGCGCAGGAAGAGCACCAGGTGGATGTTGCCACGGTATACCGCCATCCATTTAAAGCCCTTCTTCTTTCCTTTTTTCGACCCCGCGGAACTCTTTCTTCTGGCCATCTTCTTTTCAAATGAGGTGCAAATGTAGCAAAATCTGCCTATTTTTGCCTGTGAAACGCTTAACATAACTGCAAATGGCTGAGATTGCAACAACAGGTAACAAGGGCAAGGGAATACGTTCCGATTGCTTTGTTACACTTGAACTTACAACAGGTGGGGGCATCAACCTCCAGCTTGAATCGAAGGTTGGGGTAATGTATGGAGAGTCAATACGTAAACTCGCCCTTGAGATCATGGAATCTCTGGAGATTAAAAATGCAAACCTGAAGATAGAAGATGCCGGGGCCCTTCCGCTGGTGATAGCCGCACGTATTGAAGCTGCTGTCAAGAAACTGCATAAAACCGATAAGGAATACCTGCTGCCCGTCCCTGCTGAACATGTTTATGCAACAGCCCGCGACAAAAACCGCTTTTCGCGCCTGTACCTCCCGGGTAACTCCCCTGCCCTGATGATCAATGCAGGGATACATCATCCCGATGGCATCATCCTGGACCTCGAGGATGCAGTTGCACCTGATAAAAAATTTGAAGCCCGCTTCCTGGTGCGTAATGCCTTGCGATCCATTGATTTCTATGGTGCTGAGCACATGGTCCGCATCAACCAGGGCGAACGTGGCTTGGAAGACCTTGAATATGTGATTGCCCATAATGTGAATCTTATCCTTTTACCCAAATGCGAGCATGCCGGACAGGTTTTAGCGGTGAACAGAAAGATAGCCAGAATCCGCGAAATGCGGCAGGAAGTGCAAAGCGAAAAGCGAAAAGCGAAAAGCGAAATTGAAGAGAAGAATAGCGAAATCTGGCTGATGCCGATCATCGAATCCGCCCTCGGAGTGATCAATGCCTATTCCATTGCTTCTTCTGCGGATAACGTGGTGGCTTTGGCCATAGGCCTGGAGGATTATACTGCAGATCTCGGGACAATGCGCACGCTGGAAGGGAAAGAATCGTTTTTCGCCCGCAGCATGGTGGTCAATGCAGCCCGGGCTGCAGGGATACAGCCCATCGATTCGGTGTTCTCCGACATTGGCGATATGGAAGCCCTCAGGCAGAACGTCCTGAACTCGAAAGCTCTCGGTTTCGACGGTATGGGCTGCATACATCCCAGGCAGATAAAGGTGATTCATGAGGCTTTCGCTCCCTCATCCGAAGAAATAGAAAAAGCAAAAAAGATAGTTTTTGCATTCCATGAGGCCGAAAAGAAAGGGCTGGGAGTAGTTGCCCTTGGTAATAAAATGATTGACCCCCCCGTGGTGAAACGGGCGCTGAATACGATAAACCTTGCTGTTAAGATGAATAAACTTGCTGAAAACTGGAGGGAAAGCTATGAAATATGATAAACTGGTAACCAACGCTTTAGGCCGTACCGTGCCGACCATCATCAACGGGAAGCCCTCGGTTCCCTATATGGGAGTAGGCAAATACAGGCCCACCGGGTTCAAGGCATCAACAAAGATCGCTTCCTGCGCCGATTACCCTGAGGACGGCAATAAGGTGGTTTCTTCCCTTAAAGAAGCCCTGGTTCAATCAGGCCTGAAAGACGGCATGTGCATTTCGACCCATCATCATTTCCGTAACGGCGACCTGGTTGCCGTGCCGGTGTTCGACATCGCCCATGAGCTCGGCATGAAAGACCTGGTGTGGCTTCCTTCTGCTTCGTTCCCCTGCCATGAAGTACTCACCAAATACCTGGAAGACGGTACGATTGATCACATCGAAGGCAGCATGAACGGGGCTTTGGGGAAATTCACATCCGAAGGCAAAATGAAAGGACTCGGCATCCTCCGCTCTCACGGCGGACGCTACCAGAGCGTTCAGGACGGCGAAGTGCATATTGATATCGCCGTGATCGCCGCTCCCACTGCAGATCTCTTCGGCAACATGAACGGGGTGAACGGGCCGACGGCCTGCGGTCCGCTTGGTTTTGCCCTCGCCGACGCCCAGTTCGCCGATAAGGTGATTGTTGTAACCGACAACCTCGTACCCTTCCCTTGCATTCCATGGCAGATCAATGGTAATTATGTGGATTACGTGGTGGTGATGGATAAGATTGGCATTGCCGAGAAGATCGTCAGCGGCACGACCGAGATCACAAAGAGCCCCGACCGCCTGCTGCTGGCCGAATGGAGTGCGCAGTTCTGCGACGAGGCAGGGCTGATTTATGACGGATTTTCGTTCCAGGCCGGTGCCGGCGGGACATCATTGTCCATTGGGATCTATTTTGCAGATATCCTCCGCAAACGCGGCTGGAAAGCCCGGTTTGCACGCGGTGGTTCGAATAAATACCTGGTGAAAATGCTTGAGGAAGGCCTGGTCGAATATATTCTCGACGGCCAGACTTTCGACCTCGACGGGGTACGCTCCATGAGAGACAATCCTCACCATGTGATGACAACTCCTTTCACCTCGTATAATTATCACGGTAAAGGGAATTTCTCATCACTGGTCGATATCGTGATACTTGGCGCTACCGAAGTCGACGTGAACTTCAACGCTAACGTGGTCACCCACAGCGACGGCTACCTGCTCCACGGCATTGGCGGCTGGATGAACACCCTCTTTGGCAAAACCGTTATTCTGCCCGTTCCCCTCTTCCGTGACCGCATACCCGTGATAAGGGATGAGGTGACAACCATCTGCGGTCCCGGCGAACTTATCGACGTTATCGTTACCGAACGCGGCATTGCCATCAACCCGCTGCGCACCGACCTCATCGAAAAAATGAAGAATACCAGCCTGCCTATCAGGACCATTCAGGAACTTAAGGAAGAAGCCGAAAAAATCTGCGGCAAACCCGAAAAACCCAAATTCACCAACGAGATCGTCGCAGTGATCAAGTGGGTCGACGGGACGGTGATTGACAGTGTGTATAAGATCGGGAAATAAATGTACAATGTACATTGATTTATGTCTCAATCCATTCAACAGATACTTACCAAACACTGGGGTTTCTCCACCTTCCGTCCTCTCCAGGAAGACATCATCAGCTCGGTAATGAAAGGGAATGACACCCTTGCACTTCTGCCAACAGGAGGCGGTAAATCGTTATGCTACCAGGTTCCTGCGCTGGCCATGGAGGGGATGTGCCTGGTGATCTCTCCGTTGATCGCGTTGATGAAGGACCAGGTTGACGGGTTGAAAAATAAGGGCATTGCTGCTGCTGCCGTGCATTCGGGGATGCATCCCGACGAACAGGAAAGAGTTCTGAGCAATGCCAGGTTCGGTGCGATCAAACTTCTTTATATCTCTCCCGAGCGCCTTGCGACCGAACGGATCAGGGAACTGCTGCGAAAAACCAGGATCAGCCTTCTCGCGATAGACGAAGCACATTGTGTTTCGCAATGGGGTTACGACTTCCGCCCTCCATATTTAAAAATAGCCGACATCAGGCCATTCATACCCGGGGTTCCGCTTCTCGCCCTGACTGCCACCGCCACTCCTAAAGTGGTTAAAGACATACAGGAGAAACTCCGGTTCAGGCGCGAGAATGTGATCAGGGTGAGTTTTGAACGGAAAAATCTCACTTACCTGGTCCTTAAGGAGGAAGACAAGCCCGGAAGGCTGCTGAAGATACTGAACAAAGTGAAAGGCAGCGGGATCATTTACGTCAGGAACCGGCGTGAAACCAAGCTTATTGCCGAATTCCTGAAAAAGAACAAGATCAGCGCCGACTACTATCATGCGGGCCTGATCCAGAAGGTAAGAGATGAGAAGCAGAACGCCTGGATCAGCGAGAAGACCCGGATCATGGTGTCGACCAATGCTTTCGGAATGGGCATCGACAAACATAATGTGAGGGTGGTGATCCATATGGATCTCCCCGATTGTATCGAAGCTTATTTCCAGGAAGCAGGCAGGGCGGGAAGGGATGAGAAACAGGCGTATGCTGTACTTCTTTATGAGAACGCCGACATCATTGAAGCCAGGAAGAACCTTACCCGGAATTTCCCTGAGCTGAGTATGATCAGGTCGGTATACCAGGCTCTTGGAAATTACTTCCAGATACCCGTCGGCAGCGGAAGTGATGAGAGGTTCGACATGGACCTTTCGGCCTTTGCCTCGGAATACAAATTCAGGCCTGTGATCGCTTACAATGCCATGAAATTTCTTGAAAAAGAAGGCTATGTCATGCTTTCCGACGCCATGCACAGGCCATCGAGGATCTATGTCAAGGCCGATAAGGAAACGCTTTACCGCTTCCAGGTTGAAAATGAATTTTACGACCAGCTTCTGAAAACAATCTTAAGGTCCTATACCGGGGTGATGACCGAATTCGTCGGCTTCAGCGAGGCCGAGCTGGCCCGGAGAACCGGACTGGCTGCCGAAGATCTTGTGAAACACCTGAAACGGCTTGAGAAACTGAAGATCATCGATTACACCCCCGCTTCCGACAAGACCCAGCTCATTTACCTCGATGACCGCCTTGACGGTAAGGATATCAGCATCTCTCCGGTTTATTACCAGGACCGCCTGCATGAAACCACCCGGCGGCTTGAAGCCATGATCTCTTATGCCGAATCAGGGAAGAAATGTCGCAGCCAGGTCCTGCTTGATTATTTCGGTGAGAAAAGTACAAAACGATGCGGCCGT
Organism: Bacteroidota bacterium; assembly: GCA_037141915.1. Lineage (GTDB taxonomy): Bacteria > Bacteroidota > Bacteroidia > Bacteroidales > FEN-979 > CAIRDP01. The sequence continues at coordinate 19,865 of JBAXBP010000051.1, forward strand.
TGTGATATCTGCCTTGAAAGGAACAAGCTTGGCCTCAACGAAATGGAATTCGACGGTATTCTAAAGATCATCAAGCCCATATTGAAATCGGGCCC
>JBAXBP010000052.1:0-19879 GCA_037141915.1 Bacteroidota bacterium
TGATCTCAGAATTTACTTTTAACCATTGATTATGGATTTCAGGCTGACAACAGATTTCGTTCCCACAGGTGATCAGCCTGAAGCAATCCGCGAGCTTGTTGATGGGCTCAGCAGGAACGACGAAGCCCAGGTCCTGGCCGGGGTCACAGGATCCGGGAAAACTTTTACTATCGCCAACGTCATACAAAAAACACAAAGGCCCACACTGGTCCTGAGCCACAACAAAACTCTTGCAGCACAGCTTTATGGTGAGTTCAGGGAATTCTTCCCTGAAAATTCAGTTGAGTTTTTCGTTTCTTACTATGATTATTACCAGCCCGAAGCATATATTCCGGTCACCAACACTTACATTGAAAAGGACCTGTCGATTAATGAAGAGATTGAAAAGCTCAGGCTGAGCGCTTCCTCTGCCCTCCTCTCCGGAAGACGCGATATCATTGTCGTTTCTTCCGTTTCATGCATTTACGGCATTGGCAACCCTGAAGATTTCACTGGCAATATCGTAAAACTGAAACTTGGCGACCTTGTGAGCAGGAACCATCTTCTGCTCAGGTTCGTGAACAGCCTGTATTCAAGAACTGAAGCCGAATTTTCCCGTGGGAAGTTCCGTGTAAAAGGTGATGTTGTGGATATTTTCCCGGCATACCTTGATGAGGCTTACCGCATCATCTTCTGGGGTGATGAGATCGAGAAGCTTGAATCATTTGACCCCGTGTCGGGCAGGACCATTGGGGCATTAGAGTTCATCCAGGTCTACCCAGCCAATATTTTTGTCACTTCACAGGATAAAATGCGGGAAGCCCTTACAGATATTCAGGATGACATGTTCCGCCAAGCCGAATACTTTAGAAATGAAGGTAAAAACCTGGAAGCTAAAAGGCTGGAGGACAAGGTCACGTATGACATGGAAATGATGCGTGAACTCGGCTACTGTTCAGGCATTGAAAATTATTCGCGGTATTTTGACGGAAGAGCCCCGGGATCCAGGCCTTTCTGCCTTCTGGATTACTTCCCTGATGATTTCCTGATGGTTATTGACGAAAGTCATGTTACCATTCCCCAGATCAGGGCGATGTACGGTGGCGACAGATCAAGGAAGCAAACCCTCGTTGAATATGGGTTCAGGTTACCTTCGGCCATGGACAACCGCCCGCTTAAGTTTGATGAATTTGAAGCATTGGTAGGCCAGACGATCTATGTGAGCGCCACCCCTGCCGATTTTGAACTTCAGAAAGCCCAGGGTGTTGTTGTGGAGCAGCTTATACGGCCTACAGGCTTGCTGGATCCCCTGGTTGAAATAAGGCCCAGCCTTAACCAGATCGACGACCTTCTGGATGAAATTGACAAGCGCGTTGCCGTTAATGAAAGAGTCCTGGTAACCACGCTAACCAAACGAATGGCTGAAGAACTGGCCAAATACTTTGTAAAACTCAATATCAAGGTGAGGTATATACATTCGGATGTGGTGACAATGGAGCGGGTTGAGATATTGCAGGATCTGAGGACCGGTGTGATCGATGTGCTTGTAGGCGTAAACCTTCTCAGAGAAGGCCTTGACCTCCCTGAAGTTTCTCTTGTTGCAATACTTGACGCTGACAAAGAAGGATTTCTCAGATCGGAACGCAGCCTGACGCAAACAGCAGGCAGAGCAGCCAGGAATATCAACAGCAGGGTAATTCTGTATGCTGATAAAATGACAGAATCGATGAAAAGAATGACTTCCGAAGCGAACCGGAGGCGCGAAAAGCAGATGGCCTATAACCTGAAGCATAACATTACCCCTGTGCAGATAACAAAGGATATGCGAAAAGTCTTCGACCAGAGACCAAAAGAAGACAGCGGCCAGGGGACAGGACGTCCTTACATTGAAAAAGAAAATCTTGACCATGCTGCAGATCCTTTGATAGCATACCTTCCAAAAGATAAGATTCAAAAACTCATTAGGGAAACAGCAAAAGCGATGGAAGACGCTGTTAAACAGCTTGATTTTCTTGAAGCTGCAAGATTAAGGGATGAGCTTGCCGCTTTGAAAAAAGCCCTTTCTGAGACTGGGAATCAGTAACAACCCGTCATCTCTGATCTTAATAACTTTGGGTTTTTTGTTAATAACCTTTTTTCGAGTTTGGAGCAAATTCGAATATATTTGCTTACCAAAATTGCTGCTGAATGAAGAGAAAGATATTGGCAATCGACGATGAAAAGAGCATTCGTTTCATCGTCGAGAATACTTTCAATAAAGAATTTGAGGTTACTACTTTAAGTAACGGTATGGATGCCCTGTACTACATTCAGTCGGGAAATCTTCCTGATGTCATAATCTGTGACGTTGAAATGCCTGTAATGAATGGTTTTGATTTTATTAAACGCATACGTGAAAGCGGATTTTTTGATGAGATACCCTTGATCATGCTATCGGGTAAAGAGGAAAGTGCAGATAAAATCAAATGTTTTGAAATGGGAGCAGATGATTATGTTGTAAAACCGTTTAATCCCAGGGAACTGATAGTAAGAATCAAACGACGCATTGAAACATCTGCCTCTTATTCAGGAAACAACAGCGGACACTAAGCATGACGGAGACTATAAATTCAAGTTTGAATATCCTGTATGTAGGGAGAGATCAGTCGACAACTGATATGCTTCGGGATTCAGGGCATTTTAACCTGACCATCATGAAAAACCCTCTTGCGGCCATCTATTGGCTTACCGATAACCAGTTTAAAATTTTCAACCTCGATAAAGACACAAGATTCGAAGTAACATACGAAGAAAAGCAAACCATAGATGCCATCGTTTGCGAACTGCTCCTTCCCGGGATCAACGCCTTTTCTTTCTACCGGAGGCTTAAGCTCAATAAGCTGTATCAGAAAACTCCCTTCGTAGTTATTTCATTCATTAAGGATTATGCGGCAAAGAAGAATGCATACCTTCTTGGCATTGATGATTTTTACCACCGCGGGATCAATCCTGAGAATATTCATAGCAGGATTAAACTTTTAAAGAAATTCAAATCAGAATTCGAAAACAAAACCATTGCCATCGAAGCCAACATTGGGTTTAATGCTTATAAACCTTCGGTTTTAAAAAGAGCATTCGATCTTTTATTAGCAGGTGTCGCACTTATCATCCTTTCCCCTCTCATGGTCCTGACCATGCTGGCCATCAGGATCGAGTCAAAGGGGAAAGTTTATTATTTCTCAAAACGTGTCGGGTCAAACTACAAGATCTTTGATTTTTATAAATTCAGGTCTATGTATCCCGATGCCGATAAACGGCTTAATGAAGTTGAACATCTGAATCAGTATATCAGCGAAATCGTCGAAGAAGATTGCTCAAAATGTGCCGAATTACCTGAAGGACATTATTGTTCACCTTTGGTTTATTATGATGGAAAGCAGGTTTGCGAAAGAATTGCCAACAAGCGCAAAAGGGCAAGGAAGGCCTTTCTTAAAATCAAGGATGACCCTAGGATCACCAGGGTTGGGAAAATAATACGGAGGACCAGTATTGATGAATTACCCCAGCTGATCAATGTGATTAAAGGGGATATGTCGATCGTCGGAAACCGCCCCCTGCCATTAAATGAAGCTGAAGCACTGACAAAAAAGAAATGGAGCCGCAGGTTCCGTGCTGCTGCCGGTCTTACAGGCCTTTGGCAGGTTGAGAAAAGAGGAAGAACAGGCCCCATGTCCGAAGAAGAAAGGTTTGCACTGGATAATTACTATGCCGAGCATAATTCTTTCTGGGGGGACATGATCATTATATTCAGAACTTTCGGTGCTTTATTTCAAAAGGAGAATGTGTAAATGAAAATTCTGAATGCTCATAGAAACTTAATGCAAAAAATGCTGAAGTGTTTTTGCCTGACCGCATTGTTTTTTATGCCGCTGATCAGCTTTGGGCAGATCAGGGATACTACCTACTTCAATCCTCTGATCGATGACATTACACTGCGAATACCCCCTCTTGAAGATCTCATCGATTCAGCTATCATACACAACCCCCAGATGAAATATTATGATGCTGATATTGCAGAGTGGAAATACAAAGTAAAGTCGGCAAGCCGTACATGGATGCGAAATTTTTACCTGGGCACTTATCTCCAGACTGACTGGTGGAATGCCACTACAAATAATTCATACCAAAGCCAGGGATCCTCTGACAAGATTTTTTCATTCCAGAACAGTTACCGGGGGCTGGGTCAGATTGAAATCAGGCTTCCGATGCAGGATCTGTGGGACCGCAAAAACCAAATGAAAACAACGACCAAGGAAATTGAAAAATCCATGGCATCAAAGGACAATGTCATCCTCCAGTTAAGACAAACCATTATTACAAACTATAACCAATTGATCGTAAATCAGAAAATTCTTAAGAATGCGAATGAAAGTGTTATTGCGGGGGCAATGAATAAAGAAATGGGAGACAAGGAATTTTTGAACGGGCAATCCACCCTTTACGATCTGGCATATATTATGGAAATGTACAGGGTGGCGGTATTTAATTACGAAACATCAAGAAACCAATTTTTTAATTCATACATGATCCTTCAGGAGTTGTGTGGTTTTAAATTCAACGTTATTAACAAAATAGAATAATGAAAATTATCTACTTTGTAAAGATTCTTTCGAGGCATATTTGGCTGTTAATACTTGTCCCGATATTGCTGGCGGCAGTTGTTTTCTTTCTGACCAGGAAAGACCAATGGAGCTATGTTTCAGAAACCACCATTTACACAGGTGTTACTTCAGGATATTCTGTGCAGCAGCAATCATATACTGATGTAATAGTAAAAACCACGATCTACGATAACCTGATTAACCTTATCAAGTCACGCCAGACGCTTGAGGAAGTTTCAGCCTCCCTCCTCGCCCAGCATCTTCTCCTTGATCATTTCGATGACAGGTTCATTTCGAAGGAACATTATGACGAACTCATCTCAAAAGTTCCTGCCGATGTAATGGATATTGTAAGAAAGGCAAAAAGGGATAATCCTAAATTTTTTAAAGCCCCTTCAAAAAAGACTTCCAGTGTTGACAGTTCATATTCCCCTCCAGTGAACAGCAGGACCGGGAACACTGCATATGAGCCGCCTCAGACCAAAGAGTCCTACCATGTGATCAAACCAGGTGAAACCATGTTCTCCATCGCAAGGAGTTATGGCCTTAGCGTTAGAAAACTGATGAGGGACAACCACTTAAAAACAGCCGAATTGTCGGCAGGTCAAAGGCTTAAAGTTGACATTCCTGATCAGATACCCGAACCAGCCTCCTATCCCACCGAAACAAGAATTGAACCGGCACCTGTGAGGAGCAAGGGCGCAGATATTACAGCAACGGACACTACATCACTTCCCTCTGACTTTTATTCTCAATTCGACACTACTACTACTATATTTTCTGCCCGTCATGATTATACTGATACGACTGCTTTTGACAGGCTGGTAAAACGGCTGATTAGTTACGGGCACCAGAATGATTATAATTTCATATATAAATTATGGAATTCCCAGACTGATCCTTATTACAGCATAAGTTCTCTTTCCACTGTTGAGATCTACAGGATACAGTCCAGCGACCTTCTGAAACTTTCCTATAAAACCACTGATGCAGGGATCGCCCAGCAGACGCTGGTATTCCTTACAAAAGGCTTCATCCGTTCATTCAAATTACTGAGGCAAAACCAGACAGATGCAGTAATTGCATACTTCAAACAACAGCTTGCAGATGCAATGAGAAGACTTCAGAGGGCAGAATCGGACCTGCTTTTCTTTAATTCCACGAATAATATTATCAATTTTTATGAGCAGACCAAAGAGATCGCCATCACTAATGAACAACTTGGTGTAGATTTTCAGAACAAACAGATTGCCCTTGCTGCCGCAGATGCTGCAATAAGGATCATTGAAAAGAAACTTGAAACCCACGCGAAACTTTCCCTGAACACCAGTGCAATCCTGAAATTACGAAATGAGCTGACTAATACAACCATGCAAATTGCCAATATTGAAATAGACCTTGGCAATGATTCAGTGACCATTAAGCAGCTTACTGTTCTTAAAAACAAGGTTGAATCATTAAAACTGGAACTTAAAGACAATATTGACCAATTGTATCTTGTGACCAACTCGGTGGAAGGCCTGCCCCTTAAAGACCTTCTTAATTCCTGGCTGATCAATGTCGTTACATACGAGGAAAGTAAAGCAGCTCTCAGGGTGCTGGGTAACCGTAAAGAGTACTTCAAGAAAGTCTATGAGATTTTTGCACCTCTCGGAGCCAAGCAAAAAAGGTTTGAACGACTTATTGGCGTTACCGAAAGTGAATTCCTTGAATTGTTGCATGATTTGAATCTTGCCAAACTCCGGCAACAGGATGATGAATTATCAACTAACCTTAAAGTAGTAGATGCTCCTTTCTATCCATTGTATGCACTACGGTCAAAAGCAATGCTTTTAGTCCTTGCAGCAGCATTGATCGGTCTGATTTTCGTTATCATCATCCTGCTGGCAATGGAATTCTTTGACACTACTATAAAAACAGGTGAACGGGCTGAACGCTTTATAAAACTAAAGCTTGCCGGGTTATATCCTAAAATAATAAAACAAATTTATAATGTTGATATTGGATTTATCCTGCCAAGACTTGTCGAGATTATGGCTCAGAATATCAAGATAAGCCTGAATAAATCACTGAATAACATCAACAAGAAACCTGTTTTTATCCTGCTCTTCAGTACACGGGATTCGGAAGGGAAAACAACCATTGGACGGGAACTTACCCGGAAATTCAAAACTTTTGGCGAGAATGCGCTTTTCCTGAATTATCTTAAAGAAAATCCCGGTCAGGTCGAAGAATTCACCGGTGGTGAACTTATCCCTCCCAGCGAGGAAGAAGTCCAGTACATTATTCAGGAAAATTTCTTTGAACTGAAGGAAACCAGGGATCTGATCAGAGGTTATGAACATCTTGATCTTGAATCCTACGATTACGTTATTGTTGAAGTACCTTCCCTTATCAATAATGCCTATCCTATCGATCTGATTCAGAAATTCGATCTTGCTCTGATAGTCGTCAGGGCCAATCGTTCGTGGACCGACGCTGACAAGTCTGCATTGAACGGGTTTCTTTCTGTAACAAAACAGCCGACTCAGATCATTCTGAACGGCGTGGAACTGATGTTCCTGGACTCGGTCTTTGGTGAAATTCCAATGCCAAGGTCAAAGTTTCGGAAAACGATGAAAAGAATCCTTACATTCAGATTTCGTGAAGACAATGTCATTTCCTGATAATGACATTAATTGGATGAATCATGTGGGTACTCTTAAAACAAATATCGTTTAAGATTGTCAAGGATGCGAATTTCCTTTCATTTGCAGGAAATCTTTCTACAGCTTTAGCTGGCCTCTTTTCTTACATGATCCTGCTCAGGATGCTGTCCATTCAGGACTTTGGCGTTTGGGTGCTGTTTACCACCCCGGCCTCATTGATAGATATGCTCAGGTTTGGGGTCACACGGGAAGCATTGGTAAGGTATCTTTCGGGGAGTAATGCCGAGGATAGAAAATATTACCTGGGGTCGGCCTGGGTGGTAGGTCTTATTATCCTGCTCGGGATTACCCTGGTTTTATGGGCTTGCTTCCTGATATTTCCACACCCCATCCGTGAAAGCGGTTATTCGTTGTTCTTTATATGGTATCCATTGCTGGGACTTGTAACGCTTCCGTGGAATTACGCATGGTCGATATTTCAGTCCGATGTCGATTTCGGTAAAATTTTCCGGATAAGGTTTTTCAACCTTTGTTCTTTCCTTGTGATCATCTTTTTTGTGTACCTCTACATCAAGATTGACGTTGAAAAGGTTGTTCTTATTTATATTGCAACGAACCTTGCCACCTCGGTTTACTGTATGATCAAGAAGTGGACAGGACTCCAGTTTATAAGAAAAATCGATAAAATCAAGGTCATGGATATCATTAAATACGGAAGGTATTCTATGGCGACACGAATTGGGAGCAGCCTTCTGAAAGGTGCCGACAGTTTTATCATTTCATTCAGCGCATTCATGGGACCAGCCAGCGTCGCACTATATGCAATCCCGCTTAAATACATTGAATTCATTGAGATCCCCCTGCTGAGTTTTGCAACAACAGCTTTTCCGAAACTCTCAAAAATGAGCATGGAAAACAATAAAGAGGGTTTCAAACGGATTTATTACAACTATACAGGACCTATCGTATATATTTTTATTGTAATTGCGTTTATAAGCCTGTTCTTAAACAAGTATTTCATCCTGATCCTCGGAGGCCAGAAATACCTGACCAATTCTCCCGGAATCACCACGGTATTGCTGGTATTTATTTTATATGGAATGCTGATGCCGCTCGACCGGTTTACCGGCGTTGCCCTTGACAGCCTAAACCGGCCGGATAAGAATTTCAGAAAGGTTTTTGCAATGACTTCAGCGAACATCGTAGGAGACGTTATAGCAGTTTTTGGACTGCATTACCTTTTTCCTCTTATGCAGCCTATAACGATATTATTTTTTGTTGCTGTTGCATCCATAATATTTTCAGTTATCGGTTTGTTCATCGGATATTATTACCTCAAACAGGAAATTGATATTTCGTTCTCTATGATATTCAGCAAAGGTTTTAATTTTTACAAAGGGCTCAATAAAAGATTAAAAGACAAAGAACCATTATTTGAATAGAACAGATGAACCCATTTACGGTACCAACAGGATCTGACCTTCTTAAAAATCCTTTTATTATAGGGGGTGTCCTTATCGCTACTGTTTTTCTGGGTTTTGCAATAGTTCTCGGGGGCTTCATGACAGCCGCCGTTGTAATCGCCCTTCCGATTCTTTTCTATTCGTTTTACCGTATGATCCTGAAACCAGAGATCGGTTTGACTTTCGCGCTTATTATTAATTTTTTTATCATTGGCATTTCGCGATACATACCGGTTAAACTGGGTTATTTAATGGACATCACCCTCGTTTCCACTTATGTTGCCATTTTTTTTCACTATTTTGACAAGAAGCTGGACCTTAAGCCTGTAAATAATGATCTTACCTATCTTGCACTGGTTTGGTTCAGCTATATCGTACTCGAATTATTCAACCCGGAGTCAGGGTACAAAACAGCCTGGTTTGCCTCCATGCGAGGGATAGGTTTTTATATGGTGCTTATGATTCCATTGGTGCAGCTACTTTACAATGAACCGAAATACCTTGACCGTTTCCTGAAGATATGGGGGATCATTTCAATCATTGCGACTGCCAAGGCCTGGATCCAATTGAATATAGGAGTGGATCGCTGGGAACAAAAATGGCTTGATGAAATTGGTGGGGTCACGCATATTTTATGGGGAAATCTCCGTGCCTTCTCCTTCTTCTCTGATGCAGGCCAGTTTGGCGCCGCGCAGGGACAAATCGCTATAGTGGCCATGATTATGTTTTTCTATGAGAAAAAACTAAAAACAAGAATTTTTTGGTTTATAGTTTTTATTGCCGGCTATTATGGGATGTCCAGTTCAGGAACAAGAGGGGCAATATTTGTTCCTTTTGCAGGTGGAGCATTATACCTTATCATCAGGAAAAATATGAGAGTCATTATCATAGGGGCCATTTTTCTTGCTATAGTTTATTCTTTTTTCCGTTACACAACAATCGGAAACAGCAGCTACCAGGTATACAGGATGCGGTCGGCATTCACTCCTGATGATGACGCGTCATTTCAAATAAGGCTCAAGAACCAGGCTATTTTCGAATCTTACCTCAAGACGAGACCTCTGGGCGGGGGTATAGGAACCGCCGGTAGCCGTGCAATCGCCTACACCGGGGAAACGTTTCTTTCGGGTGTGGCAACCGACAGCTGGTTTGTGCTTATATGGGCCGAATGCGGAATCATCGGACTCTACATTCACCTGTTCGTACTGGGATATTTTACAGGTAAAGGACTATATATATGCATGTTTCAAATAAAAAATAAAGATCTGGAGGTAAAAACCGCCGCACTCCTGTGCGGGGCTTTCGGTATTTTCGTGGCAAGTTATACCAATGCAGTATTAGGGCAATTTCCTACTGGTTTGATGGTATACACAAGTATGGCGTACGTGTTTTTAGCTCCTTCACTTGATAAACAATTATCGCTTTCGGCTGGAAAAGTTTCAGGTTAAATGAAAATATATATTTAAAAATGACCGGTGTTGTAGTTCATATGATAATAGGATTAATTTTATTTACTCCTATTGGTTTTATTGCAGGCTTTTTGCAACACGAAAAGGAAAAAAAAATAGAGAAGGATAATAGCCAGCCTCCTGAGAGATTATCCTAATAATAAATTGATTGTCAAATTGATCGCATGATAGAATCAACACCTTTAGTCTCAATTATAACCGTCAATTATAATCAACCTGAGGTTACTCTTGCTTTCCTTGACTCTATTCAAAAAATCACCTACCCTTTCGTTGAGGTCATCGTGGTGGATAATGCATCCCCAAGCAAGAAGCCAGACATCCTCAAGGAGAAACACCCGGAAATAATACTTATTGAAAGTAAGGAAAACCTTGGATTCGCCGGAGGCAACAACCTCGGCATCAGGATTGCAAAGGGGAAATTTCATCTTCTGATAAACAATGATACCGAAGTTGAACCGGGTTTCCTGGAACCATTGGTCGCAAAGCTTCAGAATGACCCTTCGATAGGGGTCGTTAGCCCAAAGATAAGGTACTTCTATAATCCGGATATCATTCAGTACGCAGGCTTTACACCGATGAACCCAATAACAGTCAGAAATAAAGGGATTGGGTTCAAGGAGAAAGACAGGGGTCAGTATGATACTGATTCGTACACAGAATATGCATATGGAGCAGCTATGATGGTTCCAGTTGAGGTTTTAAAAAAAGCAGGGCTGATGGCAGATATCTTTTTCCTGTATTATGAGGAGATGGACTGGATGCAGCGGATTAAGGATGCTGGATATAAAATAGCTTATGTTCACAATTCCATTATATTCCATAAAGATTCATTTACTACTGGATCGATGAGCCCGCTTAAGATTTATTATCTAAACAGAAACCGCATTCTTTATCTGAGAAGAAATGTTCATGGCTTTACATTTCTTCTGGCTGTATTATACCAGTTCATTTTTGCAATACCCAAAAACATGATCCTGTTTCTTCTAAAGGGCCAATTCAAGCTTTTCATTGCATACAAGAACGCCGTGGGCTGGCATTTTACGAATATATTCAACCGCGAATTACATTCAAGCCCTAAATTGATCTGAGTAATTTGACATGCAGTACCCTCTTGTTTCTATCATTACTGTAAATTTCAATGGTTCAGAGGACACCCTTGAAATGATTGATTCCCTGACTAAGATCAGCTATCCGAATATTGAAATCATTGTGGTGGATAATCATTCGCAGAAAGACAATCCACGCATTATCAAAGAAAGATATCCTTCGGTTGTACTTTATGAAAGCAATGTTAACATGGGGTTCGCAGGAGGCAATAATCTCGGGATCATGCGGGCCAGGGGCGAATATGTACTTCTGCTGAACAACGACACTATTGTTGATAAAGGGTTTCTTGAACCCCTTGTGAAAAAAATGCAGTCTGACCCGAAGATTGGTTGTGTAAGTGCCAAACTGCGTTTTTATTATGACCGTTCAATCATCCAGTTTGCCGGGTATACCCCAATAGACCACCGCACCATGAGAAGTTTTGCGATCGGTTACAGGGAAAAAGATACGGGGCAGCATGATACGGATAAGGAAACACCATACGCACACGGTGCAGCTATGATGGTCTCAATGAAAGTGATAAAGGAAATCGGGATCATGTCCTATATCTTTTTCCTTTATTATGAGGAAGCCGATTGGTGCTACCGCATAAAAAATGCCGGCTATTCTATCTGGTACATCCACAATTCCCTTGTATATCACAAGGAATCAATTGCTGTGGGAAAAATCAGTGCCTTGAAAATTTATCAGCAGAACCGCAACCGTATTGTTTTTTTAAGAAGGAATGTGAGTGGAACGGATTTCTATACAGGGGTTTTCTATCAGATTGCCATTGCAGTTCCCAAAAACGCACTCAAATATCTGTTCAAAGGCAAACTCTCCTATTTTTATGCCTATGTCCGGGCGATTGGATGGCATCTCAAAAACATCGTGAATCCAACTATACACGACAATCCATATTTGTGATAAACTTTTGGAATCCCATTCTGTTTCAATTATATTTGCAATATTGATCATCATTTAAATTTATCTTATGGTGCTTGAAATATTGTGGTATTTGTTTCTGGTTATCCAGGGAGTGTTTTTTCTGTATTTCGCTGCAACCACTGTTTACTTCCTGTTTTTCTCGATTGCAGGGCTTTTCAGCGTGAAACACCCCCTTGCAGATAACCGGCATCAGAACCGGTTTGCAGTACTCATCCCGGGGTATAAAGAAGATGCGGTAATCATTGATGTGGCCAGGCAGGCTCTCGAACAGGATTACCCGTCGGGGCTATATGATGTCATAGTGATAGCCGACAGCTTTACACAGGAGACCCTCGATGCGCTTAGAATGCTTCCTGTCCAGGTCATGGAGGTATCATTCGAGAACAGTTCAAAGGCCAAAGCTCTGAAGGAAGCAGTAAAACGACTTCCCGACACCTTCGAAGTTGTCATGATCCTTGACGCCGACAATGTCATGGCAAAGGATTGCATCTCCAAAACGAATAATGCAATAAACCTGGGTTTCAAATCGGTCCAGGTGCACCGTACAGCGAAGAACCAGAATACCTCCTTTGCTGTTCTGGATACTATCAGCGAAGAAATAAACAACCAGATTTTTCGCAAAGGACATTGGGTGGTCGGTCTTTCTTCGGCACTGATCGGATCTGGAATGGCTTTTGAATACAAGCTGTTCAAGTATTATATCACTAACATGGATTTTATTCTTGGTGAAGAAAAGGAACTTGAAATGCGACTGATCAGGGATAAGATCAAAATCGCCTATCTGAACGAGGCTGTTGTTTATGATGAAAAAGTGCAAAAGGCCAATGTGTTCATGGTTCAGAGGGCACGCTGGCTTGCCACACAGGCAATTTTCGCTAAATTATATTTCATACCGGGGATTAAGGAACTTTTTACACGGGGGAATATTGATTTCCTTGATAAAGTATTACAGCAGTTCCTGCCTCCGCGGATCTTCCTCCTGGGTTTCCTTGTGCTGTTTTCAGCCTTATCATTCTTATTCAATCCATTATTATATTCCCTTTTATGGTTAGGCCTTACCCTGGTATGCATTTTCACTCTTATGCTCTCTACCCCTTGGAGATATTACAATTTGCAGACATTTAAGGCTATTTTTCTGCTTCCCCAGGGATTTTTTATGATGTTCCTGTCGCTTACCAGGATCTATAAAGCTAAAAAAAAGTGGGACCACACTTCACACGGTGTAACCAATGGCTGATGCAAATCTATGGTATGAACCCCGGCCCCGCTTCAGCAGCAAGCTGCCAAGGATTTACCGGGAAAGATTAAAGAATTGAGATAAAGCATATGCAGAGCCTTCACCAAATATTCAGCGTAATACAGATCGCAGGATTAATTTATCTGGGTGGTAATGCACTTTACTTGTTTTTCTTTGCGGTATGTGGTTTTCTGAAGCCTGATGTGAAGCAGAGCTCCTTTTCCAGGTTCCGGCATATAACCATCGTTATCACAGCCTTCAAGGAAGACCGTATCATAGATGCTGTTATAAAATCGGCACTGCAGCAGGATTATCCCGAAAAAAATGTTGAGATCATTCTAATAGCGGATTCATTTAAGGCAGAAACTCTGACCAGGCTCAGAAACTTTCCAGTGAAGGTTGTTGAAGCCAGGTTTCGCGAAAGCACCAAAGTTCAGTCCTTAAAGTTGTCCATTGAACATTTAAATGACAAAACAGAGGTTATTGTTTTGCTTGATGCCGACAACCTGATGGAGATGAGCTTTCTCAGAAAACTCAACATCAGCATGGATTCAGGCAGTCGCATCATACAATGTCACCGCTCAGCCAAGAACACCAATACGTCATTTGCTATTCTTGACGCCATCAGTGAAGAAGTCAACAATAATATCTTCCGCAGAGGCCATGTGGCAGTTGGCTTGTCTTCCGCACTTATCGGCTCTGCCATTGCTTTCAATGCAGACCTGTACAGAAAATACATTCCAATGTTAACTGCAATCGGGGGCTTTGACAAAGAGCTTGAGCTTAAACTAATGAAAGACAAGATCTTTATCTCTTACCTCCCGGAAGCCTATGTGATGGATGAAAAAGTCCAGTCGACCAAAGTATTTTATAAGCAGAGGAAGCGTTGGTTGTCTTCACAATTTATCTATTTCGGAAGGGATTTCTTCCCAAGCATACTGTCCCTGTTCCGTGAAGGGAACATCAATTATTTTAATAAAACTCTTCAGTTCTCGCTGCTTCCTCGTGTACTGCTGCTGGGGATACTTGGCATCATTTCGGTTGTCGGTATTTTCATCTCAAACCCGGTTTTTAACTGGCTGTGGATTTCTGCTTTTATCGTCTGCATGCTATCAATCCTTATCTCCACTCCGAACCAATATTACCGGAAAGAAACGCTGCGAGCCCTGTTATACCTGCCGATGGCCTTTTTCCTGATGTTTTCTCTTTTGTTCAGGATCAACAAAGCCAGCGAAAGGCAGTTCATTCATACCGAGCATGACATACAGACACCATAGAAACGATTCATTATGCATATAGGAATTGAAGGACAGCGGATTTTCAGGAAGAAGAAGCATGGAATGGATATGGTTGCCCTTGAACTTGTAAGGAACCTTCAGGCAATTGATCATCATAATGAATATACTGTTTTTGTTAAAGAAGACGAGGACCACTGTCTCAGGTCTGAAGGGAATTTTAAAATTACGGAACTGAAAAACGCCCCCTACCCTGTTTGGGAGCAGTATGTCCTTCCGGCGGCGGCTAAGGCTGCAGGGTGCGATATTTTGCATTGCACAAGCAATACTGCACCTTTGTTTACAAGTATCCCAATGGTAGTCACTCTTCATGATATTATTTACATGGAGAAACTAAGCCTTCTTACTAAAGGGTTCACCAGTTACCAGAAATTCGGGAATCTTTACCGGAGGATGGTTGTTCCCGGGATTGTAAGAAAGTGCAGGAGACTTATAACTGTTTCTGAATTTGAGAAAAAGCGCATTGTTGATTTTTTTGGTATAGCCCCGGCTAAGGTAAACGCCATTTATAATGGCGTCAGTTCCCACTTCATGCCTGTCACGGACCCTGAAACGCTTCTGTCGGTAAAACAAAAATACAATCTGCCCGACAGGTTCTTCTTCTTTTTCGGGAATACTGATCCGAAGAAAAACACCATAGGAGTTTTGAAAGCTCTCTCGCTTTTCCTCAGAAATTCGGAAGAGAAGATACCGCTGGTAATGCTCGATTTCGACCAGGCTGAACTTGCAAAATTGATCCAGGAGGTTGGAGATCCTTCAATTGCAGATTACATCAAGCTTACCGGGTATGTCCCCAATACTGCATTACCGGGTATCTATTCACTGAGCACCATTTTCCTGTATCCTTCGCTCAGGGAAAGTTTTGGCATCCCCATGCTTGAAGCAATGGCATGCGGAACGCCCGTAATCACATCCAACACTTCATCAATGCCTGAAATTGCCGGTAATGCTGCTTTGTTTACAGACCCTTACAAACCGGAACAGCTGGCAGAGAATATTTCTAAACTCCTTGCCAATCCTGAGTTACGTTTGAACCTGGTTGATTCGGGCATGAAGCAGGCAAAGAAATTCACCTGGGGGAATATGGCCCGGGGTGTTTTAAAAATCTATGAGGAAATTGCATCAAACAAATAAATATATATGTCAAAAGGAAGAGATTATATCGTTCACAGTATTCAGCCCTGGGATACTTATGTTGCTACTGTTCTCAAGTACATCACCATGGAATTATGCAAGAAAAACCGTGTTCTTTTTCTTGACACTCCCCTTCAAAGGAGTTTCCAGCTTTTCAAGCGGGATGCACCGGAAACAAAAAAATATAAACGGGTTTTCAGCGGACAGGATACAGACCTGTTGCAGGTCAATGAAAACCTCTGGGTATTATATCCGAAAACCGTACTTGAATCCATAAACTGGATCTCAAATCCTGCGATCTTCGATTCACTGAACAAGGCTAATGATAAGCGTTTTGCCAGGCAGGTCAAACATGCTGTTGACAAACTTGGTTTCAGTAATTACATTGTCCTGAACGATACTTCGATGATCAACGGGTTTAATTTTAAAGAACTGCTGAAACCTGCAGTACAAATGTATTTCCTGCGGGACCACATTACCAAGGTTGCCTATCATGCAAAGCACGGCATACGGCTTGAACCACTGCTGATAAAGAAGTCGGACCTGGTCGTGACCAATTCACCCTATTTCTCGGATCATGCAGGAAAATACAATCCGAATTCGCATTTCATCGGCCAGGGTTGCGATATTGATCTTTATTCGGATGATGATGGTACAATGCAGATACCTGAAGAATTGAGCCGGATACCTCACCCGCGCATTGGGTATACCGGTTTTCTTACAAGCATTCGTCTTGACATCAACCTGCTGGTGCATGTCGCCGAACAGCGTCCTGACTGGAGCCTTGTCCTGGTAGGACCCGAGGACCAGGCGTTTAAAGACAGCAAGCTCCATAAACTTTCCAATGTCTATTTTCTCGGGGGGAAACCGGGTAATGAATTGCCGGGCTATGTTAAAGGATTTGATGTAGCAATCAACCCCCAGCTCATCAATGAAATTACAGATATCAATTATCCTCTGAAACTGGATGAGTACCTTGCAATGGGCGTCCCTGTCGTTGCGACGAAGACGTGGTTTATGAACTTTTATTTTCCAAATGATTCCTACCTCGCTGCAAACAAGGAGGAGTACATTATTGAAATCACCAAAGCCATGTCGGAAGACACTCCTGCAAAACACAAGGCGAGAATTCTGGTCGGAAGGAGTCATTCATGGGCCAATTTTGTAGACAAGATCTATCACCAGGTTGACCTTTTAGAAAAGAAACAATAAATAATGATGGGAGAAGCACGCGGGTTCGATTTTGTCATTACCAGCCTGCAGGGGATCGATTACAGTTCGGGGTCCAATGTAGTGAACCTGGCCTATGAATTCTCAAAACTGCACCGTGTGCTTTATATAAACTTCCCGGTTGACAGGTTGACAGTTTTAAGAAAAAGGAAAGATCCCAATGTGAGGAAAAGGATCAGGGTTTTATTGAGAAAAGAAGAGTCGCTTTTTAAAGTTAAAGAGAACCTCTGGACACTTTATCCCAGGACGATTCTTGAATCGATAAGCCAGATAAGTAATCCCGGGCTCTTCGATTTTTTCAACAAAATCAATAACCGGCGGTTTGCCAGAGAGATCAGAAGAGCAGTGAGTGTTCTGGGCTTTAGTAATATCATCCTGTTCACCGACAGCGACATGTACAGGAGTTTCTACCTTAAAGAACTGCTGAAGCCAGGGAAATTCATCTATTATTCCAGGGATAATATGATCGCTGTGGATTATTGGAAGAAGCAGGGTGTGAGGATAGAAGCCGCTTTGATCGGCAAAGCCGATCTTGCTGTAGCGAACTCGGTCTATCTTGCCAATTATTGCCGCAGGTTCAATTCAAATTCCTATTATGTCGGCCAGGGATGTGATGTGACTTTGTTCAATTCAAGTTTGATAAAGGATCCTCCCCCCGGAGACATAATTGATATTAAAAAGCCTGTCATCGGTTATATTGGAGTCCTCTTTAAACTCAGGCTTGATATAGGGATAATAGGTTTTATTGCAAAACAAAGGCCCGATTGGAGCGTAGTGCTAATCGGGCCCGAAGACGAAGCTTTCAAAAATTCCGAGCTTCATTCCCTTCCCAATGTATATTTTTTAGGCAACAAGCCTCCTGAATCCCTACCCTCATACCTGAACTGCTTTGATGTCGCGATTAATCCGCAGTTGCTCAACGAAGTTACTATCGGGAATTACCCCCGTAAAATCGATGAATATCTTTCGATGGGCAAACCCACGGTTGCAACCCTGACAGAAGCCATGACCGCATTCGGGGATCATGTTTATCTTGCCACGAACAAGGAAGAATACCTTGAGTACATCTCCCTTGCAATCAAAGAAAATTCGGAGGAGAAAGCCCAGGCAAGAGAGAAGTTTGCCAGGGAACATACCTGGGAAGCAAATGCAGAAAAAATTTATCAAGCTATCGGATAAATGGAGAAAGAAAGTGAAATACAGAAACCGCCGTCAAACGGAAATTCTTTGGTAAGCAGGATTAAATCCAATCCAAAGTTCAAGCATTTTATAATTCATATGCTTACTCCGAAAAACCAGGCCAGGCCGAGGTTATGGGTAAAATTATTTCTCAATCCCTTTAAACACAAGAGGGGAAAGCATTCCCGCATTTGCAGACTGACCAGGATAGATGTTTTTCCCTGGAATGATTTTGTGCTCGGCCGAGATTCCACGATAGAGGATTTTGCAACTGTCAACAACGGAGCGGGCCCGGTTTACATAGGTGAGAGGTCAAGGATTGGCCTAAGCTGTACTGTTATTGGCCCGGTAACTGTTGGAAATGACATCATGCTGGCCCAAAACATTGTAATGTCGGGTCTGAATCATTCATACGAAGATATCAGCCGGCCTATCAGTCATCAGAAACAATCCACCGCTATGATCACTATCGAAGATGAAGTATGGATAGGTGCCAATGCGGTGATCGTTGCCGGAGTTAAAGTTGGCAAACATTCGGTAATAGCAGCCGGGAGTGTTGTAACAAAAGAAGTCCCCCCCTACTCAGTAGTTGCAGGAAATCCCGCGAAGGTCCTTAAAACATACAACCCTGAAACAAAACTATGGGAAAGAAAGTTGCAGTAAAATCATAACCTTAATTTTATGCTGACCCTGAAAACAATATTCTACATCTTTCTGTTCATCATTTTTTACGCCTATCTCGGCTATGGAGTTCTCCTCTTTATCCTTATCCGTTTAAAAAGAGCTTCAGGGAAGAAACCACAAACCCTGGATGAGCCTTACGAGCCAGAAATTACCCTGTTTGTCACTGCATTTAACGAGAAGGATTTTATTGATGAAAAACTGAGGAATTCCTTCAGCCTGGATTATCCTAAGGAAAAGGTGCGTCATGTATGGATCACCGACGGATCAGACGACGGCACACCCGAGATCCTGGGAAAATACCCGGGAGTTGAAGTATATCATCAGCCTGAACGAAAAGGCAAGATCGCAGCCATGAACAGGGGTATGCAGTTTGTAAAAACCCCCATCGTCGTTTTTTCGGACGGCAACACCATGCTCGGGCATGAATCCATCCGCAGGATCGTGAACCTTTTCAAAGACCCAAAGGTGGGCTGCGTTTCGGGTGAAAAACGGATCTTCAGTAAAGATTCCGCAGCAGCAACCGAAGGGATCTACTGGAAATACGAATCGACCCTGAAAAAATGGGATGCCGAACTCTACTCCGTTGTTGGCGCTGCAGGAGAACTCTTTGCCTTAAAGACCGAATTATTTCAGCCCGTTGAAGCTGATACCCTGCTTGATGATTTTATTATTTCACTGCGGATAGCGGAGCGTGGTTATACCATACAGTACGACCGCGAGGCATATGCCATAGAAAACCCGTCGGCCAGCGTGAGAGAAGAACTTAAACGCAAAATACGGATCTCGGCCGGGGGGATACAGTCGGTCATCCGCCTTAAAGAACTATTGAATCCTTTCAGGTTCGGGATGCTTTCATTCCAGTACATTTCGCACCGTGTGCTGAGGTG
>JBAXBP010000053.1:0-19535 GCA_037141915.1 Bacteroidota bacterium
GTCGGAATTAAAAAGTGTACTTCTCGGAACCGAAACCCCTCCTTTAACTCCCGCCTGCATGGCCATCGCCAGGAACATCGTTTCACAAAACAGCAGTTCCCCTCCCATCACTCAGTACCAGGTTCTGGAAAACTACTTTATGCAGACTATTTCCTACCAGTTCATGGGATACATCATGCAACTGAATTGTGACTCGGTAATCTATCCTGAAAATGTTCAATCAGATATTGCAAGTTTCAAACAGACCGTTGAAGAGGAAGTGACTGCATTTCTGAAAGCCTCCAATTTCCTCGACGTAAGCCTGTACGATTACCGAAATCAGAACCAGTTCATGAGTGACATCGATTATCTGAACACAGGGATCTCGCCCGATACGATACCGGGGCGTCTGATGGCCAGGGCCCAGTTTGTCGCCAACCTTCTTTACGATGCGGTCGGGTATAAGGTACCGGTGATATGCGGAGGGATCGTCCTCCCGTATTACTATAGTGCCGGCACAGGCGCTACACCTCTCGGAGCTTTCAATGTTAGCATAGCCGGAGTAACGACCGATTACCGGGATACCGCGAAAATCAGAAGTCCGTTCCCATACACATACTGGACTATGAGTGGTCCGGGCTGTTCTCCCGACAATCAATGGGTCATGTTCAATTACGGAAACTGGAATATGGCAGAACCAACGTATCCCTGTACAAAACAGACCATACAGATACTGAATGCACCCTGGGGAAATACTGTCACCCCCGGAGGGACCGTCACACCATTATGGTATAATCCAAATAATCCAAATCAGACTTCGACCACCAAAACCAGCAGTTGTACCATTCAATTCGCGTATTTCTCAGCTTCCTGGAAGTGGGGTTATATGGGGCCGTGTTTTGCCCCGCAAAGCCAGCTCAGCAGGAACACCCTGAGCGCCACAAATACTGTCCTGACTACAACCCATGATTGCAATTGTCTGGATGTTATCCAGGCACCGTGGGTACAGCAATTTCATTCCAGTCAATGCAAATGGGAAGGAGGCGGGAGTGTTACCTCGGCTCAATTCGGCAGGGGGATTCTTGAGGAAAACCTCAGCGGCTATTACAATTCATACAGCGATGGCCAGATCTATGCCACCGAATTTTACTTCTGGAATGCAACGGTGGGTGATGCTCTGCCAGGAGGCAGCATAAGCTTGTTTACCGATTTTAATTACAATCATACCTGCCAAACCGGGCTCAAATACTATTGGTTCAAAATAGGAACCGATATTAACTTGGATTCATGGTGCGGAAAAGGCTATAATTGCAACGGATCAGTATTTAATACCAGCGGAACCGGCAACACTTCGCGGGGCCCGACGTTTGCAGAAATAAACAATCTTTCGTCAAATACGCTTTACCGCCTGGGATTTGAAATAGAGATGGCCGTGTGGGAAACCAAAAGCACTTATAACTACAATTTTCAGACCAACATATACTCCCAGTATGTTTTCATGGGAAGGTCGTCAAATTATTAATACATTCGGTCATTCCATGGTGGGACTTGTCTCAAGGGCCTGTGTGGCCTGCGGCGGATCAGATCCATGTCACGGGTCATTATCAATGACCTCCGGCCTGGGCAGATCCTGATCCTGAATTCACTGAGCGAGGTTTCGGATATGAAGGCCACGCCGGTGATCACGATTCCGAAAAGGTGATCTTCTTATAACCGGAGATAAATAGGATTGATATACGTTTTTTAATACCTTTACTAAGTACATTATGGTGTGAGCGATCTATACCCATAAATTGTCATTAAATGATCGTTATTTATTGCAGGTTTAAATTACTAACATGAGAAAAAAATGAAACATCTGATCCTGACCCTCGCCCTGATCGTTTTGATCTTTTCCGGCTGCAAGAAAAAAGCAACTGACACCGCACCCGAGGCCGATATTTCGGGCAACTGGGAACTTGTCTCACAGAACAGCCTGTATAACGGACACTTCTACCAGATCCAGATAATCCGGAATTCTACTGCACTTTCAGGGGATGCGGTGGTGCGTGTTGACTCGACCAGGCATGCCGGCCTGATTTCAGGCAGCCTCTCGGAAGGGAATCTGAACCTGATCGGGACATTCTCTTCTGCAGCAGTGTCTTTCAACTTTACAGCTTATGTTACTCCCGGCTCATCTCCTGCCTCAATTCCTGGAAAATTTTACTCTTCATCGCTCGTAAAAAACGGGAAATTGGTCGCAACAGACGTTTACCTGAGGAGGACTTTATCTAAGTTAAACTGCGACAGCACTCTGCCCAATAATCAGTATAAATTCATAAAGGTACTCTCGACTCCCAATCCAACCGGCCCTCCTGTGATCTTCGTGCACGGAATGGATGCAACGCTGAAATGCTGGGATACCCTCATCATGAACCTGTCGGCTGATTTTAAACTCAGACACAACGTTTACGTATTCCAGTATGACTGGAAAGATTCTATCACGGTTAACGGAAGGGCTCTGCGGGATTCGGTGGTTGCTGCAGGTCTGGCCAGCCCAATCCTGATCGGTCATTCCATGGGAGGACTGGTCTCACGGGCCTATATCGCCAGCGGCGGAACCATTACCAAACTGGTCACCCTGGGTACCCCTCACCTGGGAACTCCCCTGGTGAGCCTGATCAACCTGGTGTGTTTTGCAAATTTTCCCGGGCCGCGTCAGATGTACCCCTACACCGGGTTCATACCCCAGATGCTGCACAATGCCCTGGACATTGCCAACCGTTCCAAATATTATGTGATTGCAGGTCAAATGACCGATCAGCTTGACAACACAGGCCATTATCAATGGCTTCCGGACTGGGCAGCCTCTATCGACAGAATCGGGTATGATGCATTCCTTCTTTTCGGTCCTCCGCCCAACGATGGACTGGTGCCTGTGAATTCAGCCAACTTCGACACTCTTAACGTGCCGGTTAACCGGCCCCTGCCGCTTCAGCAATGGGTTGATCATTTTAACCTGATACAGCCGGGCAGGGCGCCACAGGTACTGCAGTTCATTAATTCCCTGTAAAAAAAATCAAAAGGTCTCAACCCCGGGCAGGGAAAAAGTAAGATTATCCGATTAACGTTATCCGCAAACAATAAAAAAATGAAAATAACTAAACTTTTAATCCTTATGCTGCCTCTGATCATGGCAGCCTGCAGCCGGCCTTTGCAAAAAGCCGATGTTATCTATCATAACGGGATTATCCTGACCATGGAAAAAGAGGGCGCCAGGGCTGAAGCTGTTGCAGTTAAAGACGGGAAGATCCTTGCCGCCGGTAAGGAAAACGACATCATGAAATACAAGGGGGATTCAACCCTTGTGATCGACCTGGAAAGCAAGACAATGGTTCCGGGCTTTGTTGATCCTCACAGCCACTTCATTGCGGCGGTGATAAGCTGGCTGTCGACCAACATCAGCTCCCCTCCTATCGATTCGGTGAGATGTATAAAGGACATTACCGATAAACTGATCGCCCTGAAGAAACAGCTGAACTCACAGCCCGGCGACATCCTGGTGGGCATGGGTCTCGACCCTGACCAGCTTGCCGAAAAACGTTATCCCACGATAGCCGACCTTGATAAATTGTTCCCCGACAACCCGGTGGTGCTGGTGCATGCCTCGGGGCATATCTGCGTGGCAAACTCCTATGCACTGAAGCTTGCAGGCATTAATGAAAACACCCCTGATCCGGCGGGCGGCAGCATTCGCAGGATTAACGGCACTAAAAAACCCGACGGGGTTCTTTTCGAGAATGCCTGGTTCGATAATACTACGAAGTTTGCCATGCCTACCGCAAAAAAGATTGCTGAAAAAGTTATACGCTCCAGGGCTGATCAAAAGAAAGAAGGGGAAAAGATCACTGCCCTTCCCACAGATCTCGATGCCAGGTTCGGCAAGCTTGTTGACCATGCACAGCAGATGTATGCTGAATGCGGATATACCACCGCCCAAGAAGGAGCGAGCGAAGCAGGAACAATTGGTTTCCTCAAACTGGCTGCAAAAGAGAAGAAACTGTATATAGATGTGGTTTCACTGGTTGCATCCGACCTTATTGACTCCCTGGCTGGGAATCCGGCATTTACTTTCGGAACCTATTCGGACCACCTGGTATTCCATGGCGCCAAATTTGTTTGCGACGGTTCACCCCAGGGGAAAACCGCTTACCTTTCACAGCCGCTTTTACCTGGTTCGGGCTGCCAGCATGACTGCAGCGGGAAACCCAACATAAGCCAGCAGGATCTCAACCGGCTTCTGAAAAAATGCTACCAGTATAAAATCCCCGCATTTGCCCATTGCAACGGAGATTCAGCCATCGATATGTATATTGCTGCCCATGAAAATGCCATCAAAGAACTTAACCTTCCCGACACAAACCGGGGAACGGTTATAATCCACTCCCAGATCATCCGTCCCGACCAGCTGCATAAATACAAAGTTCACCACATCTTCCCTTCGTTCTTTTCAAACCATACCTTTTACTGGGGCGATATTCATATAGTGAACCTGGGAAAAGAGAGGGCTTTCTTTATCAGCCCGATGAAAGCTGCCCTGGATTCAGGCATTGTTTTCTCGAACCATACCGATTATAATGTCACTCCCCTGAACGCAATATTCACTATCTGGACTGCCGTGAACAGGGTGTCACGCACGGGGGTTGTGATCGGTCCAGATCAGCGTATCTCTCCGTATGAAGCGCTGAAAGCCATTACCATCAGCAGCGCGGCCGAGATTGGCGAGCAGAAGACCAAAGGATCGATAGAGCCCGGGAAACTGGCCGATTTTGCCATACTTTCAGATAATCCTCTTACCGTGGAGCCAATGCAGATAAAAGGGATAAGAGTGGTAGAAACCATCAAGGAGGGGAAAAGCGTGTATAAAATAAAATGATACTGAGATTGCAATTCATTGCTTCCTCATTTTGTTAATGATTTTTTCATCATGCCATTTATTGTTAACCCCTAAAAAATTATATCTTTGAGCCATCCTAAGTTGTTGCAGAATTATAATCCATTTTCTTAATATTATATCGGTTTCAATATGAAAATTCCTGATTTTACCGGATTTACAATTCTTATCGCGGAAGACAACTTACAAAATGCCGAATATGTGCAGATAACACTCGATAAAACCGGGGCTGTTATTCTTTCTGCAACCAATGGAGAAGAAGCCGTAGAACTATGCAGCGGTCACCCCGAAATCAACCTGGTGCTTATGGATGCAATGATGCCAAAAATGAACGGTTTTGATGCCGCCCGGCAAATCCGGAAATTCAACACCTCCGTTCCTATAATTGTTTTGACGGCTTATGTAAGCACAACAACAATCCATGAGACTGTTGATGCAAAATGTAATGATTTTCTGGCAAAGCCGATCGGGCCCGAAGAGTTGTTCATGATAATTAAAAAATGGCTTGGCAAAGAATAATCCATTCACAGGCCCCTTGCTTCATTAAGGAGCTATAATCCATCTGTAAATGATGGCAAAATCAGTTTGATTCCCCAACATTTCTTACCTTCGCAGGACTTAAAAAAGCTTTTGATGACGGTCAGATTTGTGACAGTCCTGTTGTTATTATCCCTGCCTTCGCTCCTGATACGGGCTGCTGGTACAATCACTTCCGATACCACCCATATTCAAAAAAAATCGGTTTCAGAAGTCCCTGCACAGGATACAGCGACCATCGCTCCCAAGAAAACCTTCAAACCATTCATGCGGCGGGATTCCACTATCGTATTCTTCTTTTATAACGACTTCGAAAAATTCGGCCACCTCAATACCCATGCGTTTGATACCACCCTCACAGGTTTCCAGAACTACGATGCCCTTGCAAAACAAGGCCGTTTCTTCGAAAATCTCGGGAATATAGGGTCCAATTACAATTCACTCATCCCCTACCCTTTCATGAGACCCAGCGGATGGGACTTTGGAATACATACCTTCGACCAGTACCTGTACCTTAACGATAGCGTGAAATATTATAAAGTCTTTAAAACCTTTACCGAAGTATCGTATTTCCAGGGTCCGAAAAAGGAAAACACCTTTCATGCCATTTTCAGCAGGAACCTTTATAAAAGCCTGAACCTGGGGTTCGATTTCCGTGTAAACAACGCTCCTGGCGCCTACCTCAGGCAACGAACAAATGATATCAACTTTGCCCTTACCCTGCAGTATTTCACGAAAGACAAACGCTACGGTTTTATCGCCAATTTCATTTTTAACAGGTTGCGGAACTACGAAAACGGAGGGATCATTGCCGACAGCGTCTTTGAAAAAAACACTGAAAAAAACCGCCAGGTTATTGATGTCAACCTGCAGGCGGCCCAGAACCGAATGAAAGAATCAGGCTTTTACACCAAACATTATTTCAACCTTTCGAGGCATGCAAAAAATGAGAAAGACACCGCTTTCCTGAACAGCAGCCATTTTGACCTCGGCCGCCTTACCTACTCGTTCGGTTTCAACCGCCAGGTGCAAAATTACATGGATACACGCCCCCCCGATAGCGGCTTTTACCAAAACATTTACCATGACTCAATAAACACCAGGGATTCAATCACTATCGACAGGATAGTGAACGAACTTACCTGGTCGAATCCCACCTTCAATAAAGACAGGAAACTAAGGTTGCTTCAGATCGAGGCAGGTATCAAACAACAGTACATCCATCTTTCATACAGGGACAGCGTTCTCTTTGTACACCGGTATTTCATACAATACATCCCCAAAGTGGCATTGTATTTCCACCCTTTTTCAAGCCTTCTTATTGAAGCGCACGGGGATTATGTTCTCGGCGACAATAACCAGGGGGACTTCAGCCTGAGGGTAAACCTGAGTACTATCCTGGGCAGGCAGGACAAGAACGCGGGAACCGCAACGCTCAGCGGAATTTATTCCTACCAGCAGCCGGGCTGGTATTTCGGCCATTATACAAGCAACAATTTCAAATGGGATACGACTTTTAATAAACAGGGCCTGATCTCAGGAGGCTTCGATTACAGGTTCAAATTCCTTAATGCAGGTTTTAACTTCAACCGCATCACAAATTATGTTTACCTCGACAGCAATGCCCATCCACAGCAATTCAAAAATGAATTCGGATACATTTATATCTATTTCAATACCGATGTCAGTTTATGGAGGTTCAGGATAAAGACCAAACTGGTTTACCAGACCATACAGGGAACTAACGTGCTGAGGCTCCCGGCATTCATGGGAAACCTTTCCGTTTACTATTCCCAGCCCCTTTTCAACGGCGCCGCAGTGCTTCAGCCCGGCCTGAGTTTTAACTATAACACCTCATATTATGCCGATGGGTACATGCCTGCACTGAGATCGTATTATCTTCAGAATCAGAAAGAAACCGGGAATTACCTGTATATGGACGTTTTCATCAACCTGAAGATACAGAGGGCAAGGTTTTTTGTTTCCTATACTAACTGGGGATCTTTCTTTGAAGGTAGAACATACTGGGCTGCACCACATTACCCGAACCAGGATGCATCGTTCAGATTCGGGGTAAGCTGGAGGTTCCACGATTAATTGCAGGCAGTAAGGTATTTGTAACAGAAGGTACCATGTACAATGTACAAATAATGGGGTAAATAATAAATTAACAAGATGATATACAGGGATTTCGGGAACACAGGCATCAAAGTTTCGGCCCTTGGTTTCGGAGCCGGCCATATAGGAGATGTAAATAAAGACGGGCAGGCAGTTGAGACCCTTCTCAATACCGTACTGGACCTTGGCATTACCTTGATTGATACAGCCCGTGCCTACGGAGCCTCGGAGAAAAACATAGGACTTTACATTTCCCACCGGAGGAGCGAATTTATTCTTTCAACAAAGGTCGGTTACAACGACCCTCATCATCCCGACTGGTCTTATGAGACTGTGATAGCCAATATCGAAGAGGCACTTAAACTCATGCGCACCGATTACCTCGATATTGTCCATCTGCATTCCTGCGGCCGGGATGTGCTTGAACGGGGAGATGTCACTGCCGCCCTTGAGAAAGCCAGGGAACAGGGCAAAGTGAAGGTTGTAGCGTATTCGGGCGAAAACGAAGCCCTTGACTATGCCATAAACTGCAAGCGATTCGCAAGCCTTCAGACCTCAGTGAATTTTTGCGACCAGAGAGGGCTATCCGATTACCTGCCCATAGCCAGGGCTGCGGGAATGGGAGTGATCGCCAAACGCCCCATCGCCAACGCGCCCTGGAGGCATGCCAGCCCGCCGGTAGGACATAACAGCGAAGAATACTGGCACCGGTGGAAAAAGATGAACCCTGATCCGCATGGCCTTCCATGGGATGAACTGGCCATACGGTTTACTGTATTTTCAGAGGGTGTTGGCACGGCCATACTCGGCACCTCATCCGCAGTCAATCTTAAAAAGGGGATTGAAGCAGTTGAAAAAGGCCAGCTCCCTCCGGAACTTTACGCTTATCTCACCGGGGAGTTCAAAAAAAATGACGACGGCTGGGCAGGGCTGATCTGAAACAGCTTAATACGAAAAGTACCGGCAGACGGTATCATTCCTCCTTTTCAAGTATGCGTTCAATGCGCATGTCGGGGATCAGCCACATTATCGCCACCGATGCATAAATAATCCCTGACAGCACGGGACTGTAAAATGCACAAAAAATTGCGATAAGGTACAGCACAACCGAGATCTTTCCTTTAAAGTCGTTACCTATAGCTTTAGCGAGCAGGGAATCCCGTCCGTGCTTATACAGAATGAAAACGGTCAGGATGGTATATGCGATGGCTGACATGAAAAGCACGATCCCGTATAGCGCGACAGGCTGGCTTGCGAAGCCGTGTTCTCCCATCCAGGCTGTGGTGAAAGGAATCAGCGAGAGCCAGAAAAGCAGGTGAAGGTTGGCCCATAAGATGCCCCCGCTTACACGTTTCACAGTATGCAAAAGGTGATGGTGGTTGTTCCAGTATATCCCGATGAATGCAAAACTCATAACATAGCTGAGGATTTTGGGGATCATTGGAATAAGCGAACTGAAATCTGTTTTTACTGGCGGCCTCAGTTCAAGTACCATGATGGTTATAATGATGGCGAGGACACCATCGCTGAATGCTTCCATGCGGTTCTTTGTCATATTGCTTCTTGTTTAACGGCAGATGATTACCCTTCAAAAATAACCAATTTAGTGCCGGGGGGAATTATTCCTTATAACTTATTTATAAAGATTCTTAACAAGTTGAAGTTTTTGTTATTATATTTGCATTTAATTAGTCTAAATAATACTTAAATGCATGATATGAAAACCAGGATATACTTTCTCTTCGCCATGATATTTCTGGCGGGAACATTTTTTACCATTCCTTCGCATGCCACCACGCATACGGTCCTTGTCGGAAATTACTATTTTAACCCTGCAAACCTTAACGTTACTGTGGGTGATACCGTGAAATGGGTGTGGGTCGCCGGATCACATACCACAACATCAGGAACAATTCCTGCGGGAGCTGCCAGCTGGGATCACCTCATCAATTCATCCAACCAGACTTATTCATATGCAGTCACGGTTGCCGGGGTATTTAATTATGTTTGCACGCCTCATGCTTCAATGGGAATGGTTGGTTCTTTCACTGCTGCGAGCCCCAATAACACCCTTGCTGTAGCCCCTGCAAACCAGAACGTATCGTCTGCTGCAGGAAATACGAGTTTCACCGTTACTTCAAACACCAGCTGGAACGCCAGCTGCGATATGACATGGTGCACCTGCACCCCGTCGGGGACAGGGAACGGGACCATCACAGCAACATACACTGAGAACACTACGCATGCCATACGAACAACAATGATAACCGTTACTGCTTCAGGAGTGGCTGACCAGACTGTTATGGTCACCCAGGCCGCTTCCACTACGGGCCTCAGCGACCAGGCTGCCCCGCTCTTCCTGATCTATCCCAATCCGGTAATCTCAAAGTTTTGGGTAGCATCGGAGTCGTTAAAGACATCCGAAACGGAAGTCAGCATTTATAACATAAGCGGAATGAAGGTCTTCGGGCCTGTAACAATTTCGGGAAGCCCTGCTACTGTTGATGTAAGCAGATTACCTGATGGAGTTTATTTTGTAAGGACAGGAAAAGGCAGTTCAGGAGAAGTCAGCAGGATTGTAAAGACACAATAAGTTACTCAGACTTCAAGGTATTTGATCCATTGAGCTGAGTGTTCTTTATCGGCCTGGTAACAGGCCATTTTTCCCGAGTACATCACCGCGATGCAGTAATTCGCGTGTTTACAGCCGGAGACCGTAAGTTCTCCGGCTTTTAATTTATTGATAAACGCCGGGTCGTGGATCAGGGCACGGGCGATCTGAACAAATTCAAATCCCTCGCCCAGCACCTTTTCGATGCCTGCCTTCGAGACCATACCCCCCACATAAACCAGGGGCAGTTTGACGTTTTGCCTTATTTTACGGGCATCATCAAGGAAATAGGCTTCACTGAAAGGCTCAGGTTTCATCAGCAGGTCTCCGAACCAGCTTACAAAGGGCCTCATCCATTTCTCATGCATGTAATGGGCCATGACCTTTACCGGCATTCTTCCCCTCATGTCATACATAGGCGCCCTGCTTACAAATCCACCACTGAGCACCAGGGCGTGTACCCCAGCCGTTTCCAGCGCTTTTGCAACTTCAAGGGATTCTTCAGCTTCCATCCCGCCTTTAAATCCATCGCGGAGGTTCATTTTTACAAGTACAGCCATGTCGGAGCCGGCAGCTTTCATCACTTCATCAATGACTTCTTTCATGAAGCGGCTGCGGTTAGAAAAACTTCCACCGTACTCATCTTTTCGGCTGTTGGTATGCTGTGAGAGGAACTGGCTGATGAGGTAACCATGGCCTGCATGCACTTCCACCGCGTCGAAACCACTTTCCCTGGCCAGGTTGACCGCCCTGCCGAAATCACCGACCACTTCGCGGATATCCGAAATTTTCATCTGTACAGGCCAGGTAGGGCCGTACAGGTTGAAACCTCCCGAAGGGGAAAAACATTTCCCGCTCACCGAAGTTTTAGCCATCTGCCCGCAGTGGCCTAACTGTATCCCTGCGGCAGCACCGGTATGGTGAACTGCAGAAGTAAGTTTTTTCAGGCCGGGGATTGCCTCTTTTCTCAGCCACAGCTGGTGTGGAAAAGAGAGTCCGCTTTGTGATACGGCAGCATAAGCCACAGTGGTCATACCAATTCCACCTTCGGCAACCGAACGGTGGTAATCAAGGAGGTCATCCGAGACCAGGTGGCCCGGGCTCATTCCTTCAAACGCAGCTGACCGTATCGAGCGGTTCCTGAGTTCCAGGGGGCCAACGTGGCAGGGTGTAAACAAAAGTCCGTTCATAGTCTTGCTTTAATAAAAATTTCAGAACTTTGGGAAGAAGAAATCCGCAGTCCACGAAGAAATACAAAAGAAAGATTATTTCATGAAACGAACAAGACTTGCTTCAGTCTTTATTTTTCTCCTGCTCATTCCCGGACTAAGCGCCCAGGTAAGCAGGAAAAACCCATATAAACTGAATATTATTGCGGATCCGGTGATTTATTCACAGATGATCAAATCGGACAGCCTGAAGAAACTGGTGGATATCAGCAAGTTTGTCAGCGGAATAGTCCTGGATATCAGGTATGCAACGAGTAACAATTTTACTCATAAAAAAGTCTACACTTCGGCCAGGGCCTTTGCCAGGCTTAAAGTAGCTTTGGCTCTTGCCTCTGTCGGGGCGGAGTTATCAATGCAGGGCCTCGGGCTTAAGATTTTCGATGCCTACAGGCCTTATGCAGCGACGCTGCAGTTCTGGGATCTCATTCACGACACGGCCTATGTGGCCTCGCCTGTAAGCGGTTCACGGCATAACAGGGGGTGTGCGATTGACCTCACCCTGATCGATCTGAAAACCGGCAGGGAGCTTGAGATGCCGACTCCTTTTGATGATTTTACAGTGAAAGCAGGGGCATCATACGAGAGAATAACGCTAAAGGCAAAGCAGAACAGGAAGTTGCTGATCGACATCATGCTGAAACACGGGTTTACCGTATACACCAGTGAATGGTGGCATTACGATTTTACAGGCTGGAAGGATTACGAGTTAATGGATATTTCTTTTGAGGATCTTGACAGGATAAACGCTGTTCATTGAATTGAACAGTTTCAGTTCATAAACCTTTGTTTTTTAATCTCCTCGTAGGCAGCATTGATCTTCTGAAATTTCTCTGTTGCATCCCGTTTTATATCTTCCCCCAGCTGGGCGACCATATCGGGATGATGCTTTTTTGCCATTTCCCGGTAGGCTTTCTTGACCTCATCATCACTGGCATCCCTTGAAATCTCCAGCACAGTGTAAGCCCAGTTGGAATCCTTGACAAACATGGCTTTTACTGATGAAAAGTCCTGGTTGCTGATACCCATATAACCTGCTATCGTGCCTATCATCGAAACCTCATCGGGATGGAATTCTCCGTCGGCCGCAGCAATTCCAAAGAGGAAATGAAGCAGGGTAAGCTTGGAGGAATAATCCATATACTGCCCTACCTGTGAGCTCACTTCCTGAACCTTTATCTCCTGTTTCAGGATCTCCCTCAGCATCAGGATCAGGCGTGAACCTTCTTCTTCTCCAAACTGGCGGATGAGAAATCCCCGTACATAATCCAGCTCCGATTTTACGATCTTATCATCGGCTTTCATAACAGCGGCTGATAACACCAGAAGGCTCATTGAAAAATCTCCCCTGGGTGTGCCCCGGTATGAATAAGTCCCCGCGTTCATCCCTTCGAACATGGACCCAAGTGCAAAACCGAGTATCCCTCCCATCGGGCCTCCGAACACCCAGCCTAGTCCACCCCCTACCCACTTGCTGTAACCTCCGGCTGAAGCCGACCTGAAAGTTCCCTTTTTGGAAGGAGGAACATCCGCGCCAGGGCTTTTCCCGGTATCACCATTCCCTGCAGAAGTGTTTCCCGGTTTTTTGCGCATGCTGATCACAACATAAATAACTATGATAAGGATGAATATGGCGATGAATTTGGACATGTTTTAAATTTTGATCATTTGATGTTTTCGGAAACCGGAAGACCGAATTCCTCGTTCATTTTGATGCCCAGGGCTTCAAGTGCATTCAGCACGGGATTATAAATTGCCGGGATGACCGGAATGTGCACGCCGGTCTCACGTATCTCACCCTTTAGGATCATCTCGACTGCGATAGCGGCAGGCAAGGCGACTGTGCGGGCGATGGAAGTGTCGGTTGAAGGTGAACCGAAGTCAAGCATGCGGGAACGTATAACTTCCTTGCGACCATCGGAATATGCTGCAAGAAAAGTATGCTGCATGACCACCATATCCCTTTCATGATCACCCAGTCCCATTTTTGATATCATCAGGTCTGAAACAACTTCAAAGGTGCTGTCTGTTTTGCGGTTCATGGGTACCTCATCAAAAAGCCCGAGCCATTCCAATGCATCCAGGGCATGGGAATCTCCTGAGATTCCGAGAGCATCTGCAATTTCACTTCTTAACTTCGCTTTTTGATAATTTACGAAATTGCTTATTTCGTTTAAGTTCATTACGGCTTCGCCGGATGTAATTCGTAATTCATTATTCGTTGTTCGACTATTCAATTCATTGATTTGCCTCCGCATCATCCCGGCATAGGTCATGCCGCTCATATCAAATTTGTCGTATGAAATAAGGCCAAGACGCTTGATGACATTCAGCGTCTCGCACCATCCGGTGAAGCGGAACGTGCCCCTGTATACTGTTTGTGCTTCAGGTATGCCGTAAATCTCCTTATAGGCAAGGGAATCACGGTTTGGATAGACTTCAAGATGGCCGACTTCAGGAAAATCCACCATAAAAGGATCTTTAAAAAGATCGCCGGTAGGTACGCTTACCGTTTTGCCATGCCTTAGGAACAACGCATCATTATTCCCGGCCATGACAACGCCTTTGGGACTCCACGAAAATTTGTATTTAAAAGGATTATCGGCAGCTTCAGGTGCCGGCAATGCTCCGCAGATACTGTGAAACTCAAGAACCGCTCCCCCTTTTTCATGAATATGATCAATGATCCTCATCGCCGACATATGGTCAACGCCGGGGTCGAGGCCGATCTCATTCAGGATAATTACCCCGGCTTCCCTGGCTTTGGCATCCAGTTCATGCATTTCGGGCTTCACATAAGATGTTGTCACCATATTTTTCTTGTGGGAGATGCAGTGGCGTGCCACCATTACGTGAAAAGCATATGGCAACAGGCTAACCGTAATATCATGTTCTTTAATAAGATGATCCAGGGAGGTTTCATCTGAAGCATCCCACAAAACAGCATTCCCCGCGGGATGGCCACCGACCAACAGTAATGCGCGGTCGGGTGTGTTGGAGGCAACAGTCACTGAATACCCTTTTGACAGGAGGTGTTTTATGATTGGCCGTGCTACCAGCCCGGCACCGAGGATGAGAATTTTTTGAGACATCTTAGTTTATATTAGAGTGGAACGTTTAATATGCAATGTACAATGTACAATGTACAAATTAGGGGGTACTTAAGAATTCTTCCAGGTACTTATATTCAGGGGTGAGTTCACCTTTGTGGAGGATCAATGCTTTTTTGATGGCACGCGGAAGGTCTAGGTCTTCGAACGGTTCATCAAAATCGGCATCGGCAATAGGTTTCACGAAATTTACCAGGGCATCGGCAAAGCCGTCGGAGGAATCCCCGGGCAATTCAGCCGGGAGAATATCCACCGCCATCACCAGCATTCCATCTCCATCAAAGCCCATGCTTGCACTTCGTTTCAAAGGATCATAAACAAATACAGGATCGGAGATCACGGTGGAATGCATGGTACATTCCACAGACCCTTCTACATCGCAACTTATATCACCTATCACGGTGAGTTTTGGCTTGCCTTTCTGAAACTGCTTTTCAAGGTAATCCTTCGTGATCAGCCTGGGGTACTTTTTATCCCAGTAAATGCAGTTGATAAGCATGGACAGGTGAGGGATATATTGTTCAAATTTGCTCCTGAAATCCTGGGGATTATGCATATATTCATACAGGTCGAAGGGATGGCCATGAATATTTTCATAAAGATCTTCTTCCTTGAACACCACCTTATACACCACATTATTCGGGACCTGTATACGTTTATGAAGTCCCAGCAGCTTTTCCGCTGAAATCTCTTTTACCGGGAGAAGCCCGCAAACTTCCTGGGCGCCCTGTGAAACGTTACCATACCCGGTAAATCCTATCACGAACGGACGGAATACAGGATTGATCCCGATCTCGGCTATGAGTTCTCCTACATAGGAAACTGCATCCTTGGCTTCTTTAAGCGAGGCATACTGATGGGCCTGTTTTATTTTCTCAAGCTCGGTATGGTAACCAAACTGTTTAAGCCTCTGGCCCAGGGCCCAGAACGAGTTGATCATCCCGGCCATACCCGCATACCGTCCGAAGAAAATAAGGCGTTTCCCCTGTTCATCCACAACTTTCTCATACTCGATGAGGTTGCATTTAAGCTCCATCATGCGTTTCAGCATGGGCATATTATGACTCTGCCCCTTGATAACATGGGCAAAAAAGACATAGGTTTTTTCGGGTTCAAAGTAATGTTCGGGGATCTCTTTCACCCCGAAGATCACTGAACAATCGTTCAGATTATCACAAATTGTTGCTCCGGCATCGACATATTCAGCATCGGTGAATATTCGTTTTGATGAAGTCTCGACGACAAAATCAAGTTTTTTCTGCTTGACAAGCCTTGCAACATGTTTTGGAGTTAGCGGGGCGCGACGTTCATGTTCGTATTTATCCTCGTGCCTGATGCCGATGTAGTTGCTCATAGTTTATTTTGTTAGGGAATTCACAGCAAAATTACGAAAACCGGCCGGAATTGCAAGGACAATAGGACGTGGGGCTGATGTACAATGTACAATGTACCATGTACAATGTACAAATTAGGGTCCACGGTCCACGGTTCACGATTCACGATTCACGATTCACGCTTCACGGTTCACGATTCACGATTCACGCTTCACGGCCTGAGGTTGTTAATAAAAAAAAGATGCAGGCTAGGCTGTAAATCTGTAATTTTAAAACAAAAACAAGAAATGAAACCGTTGATAGTATTCTGCATTGTTTTTGCAGGCATCACCTGCCAGGCACAGTCCATCCAGGATTTCTTCAATGATAAGGCAGGCCAGGTTAGCTGGCTGGGGATAGATTACTCTAATGTAAAACTCATTGGAGAATTCACCCAGTTCAAGGATGCCGGCGCATACAACCCGGCAGAGATCAGGGATAAATATTTCCCGGCCTGGAACGCTCTCGTTCTGAATGAGCCGTCAAAATTTGATTTCAAAGGGATGTTCATGCTTTCAGGCCTGGTCCCGGATATAAGCATGATAACAGCCCTGAATGCCGCTACTGACCCCGAGAAGATTAAAGGGGTCACCGAAAGCAAATTCAGCCCCGAAAATATCAGGAAAATTATAGGGAAGTATGAGATTTCCGGTAAAGAAGGTCTTGCGATTGTGATCATCGCAAATGCCCTAAATAAAACAACCGAACTGGCATCTTATGTTGTAGTGGTTTTTAGGCTGAAAGACAAGGATGTGATGCTTTGCGAACCGGTGGTGGAGAAAGCGGGAGGCATAGGAATAAGAAATTACTGGGCAGGGTCACTATATAACCTGGTGAAGGACGGGAAAAAGAACCTGTACTGGGTGTGGAAGGGGAAGTATGATAAGTAGCGAAGTAGCGAAAAGCGAAATAAAAGCGTTCGCCGAAGGCGAAATGAGCACTCAAATGAAATGAGCAATTGGTGCGAATAAAAGCGAAAAGCGAAATAAATATGTGGCAGCTGGTTAAGAAAATCCTGAAGGTGATTTTATACATTTTCCTGGCATTTATTGCCACCTCGACTTTCTGTGCCTTGCTGTATAAATTCGTGAATCCGCCTGTCACACCGCTGATGGTGATCAGGCTTGCCGAGCAGAATTTTTCGGGACAGGCGCTGAAGATAAAGAAGGACTGGGTTGGGCTCGACAGCATCTCCCCTTCGCTTCAGCTTGCCGTGGTGGCTTCCGAGGACAACCGTTTTTTGGAGCATCATGGGTTTGACCTGGAAGCTATCGACAAGGCCAAGGAATATAATAAAGCACATAAGGGAATGAAGATCAGGGGTGCAAGCACAATCTCCCAGCAAACTGCTAAAAATGTTTTCCTCTGGCCCCAGCGTTCCTGGGTCAGGAAGGGGCTTGAGGTATATTTCACTTTCCTGATCGAAGTAATATGGGGCAAGAAACGAATTATGGAGGTTTACCTGAATGTGATTGAGACTGGGAAAGGGATTTACGGGGCTGAAGAAACTTCGCTTACGTATTACAGCAAGCATGCAATTTCACTATCCCGTTCTGAATCTGCAATGATCGCAGCTCTGCTGCCTAATCCCCAGAAATGGGATCCAAGGTTTCCCACTCCTTATCTGCGATCGAGACAGGACTGGATTTTATGGAATATGGACAATATGGGGAAGCTCGAATATTAGGAACCTGCAGGGAACCCACCGCGATCTCATCCGCAGTCAATAAATTCGTTATTAACCCCATAGCAGAGCTCTGGACCAGGGTTCCTCCCCAAGGGCGGGGGATTCAGCGGGAGAGATTAAAATACCTTGAATTTTCCCTGAGCATTAATTCTTTAAGTCGAATTTTCTTGTAATTTTGCAGGTTCAGTTTTTGAGTAAAAAATCCTTTTTAAAAACTATAAAACTATGGCTAAATCAGTGAAAGAAAAGAATTACGTGTATTACTTTGGCGGTAAGAATGCCGAAGGCGATTCCAACATGAAGAATCTGCTCGGTGGCAAGGGTGCAAACCTTGCCGAGATGGTGAACATCGGATTGCCGGTACCGGCAGGTTTCACACTCTCGACCGAAGTATGCACAGCTTACTACGACAACAAGAGGAGCTACCCGAAAGAATTGAAAAAACAGGTACTTGATGCACTCAAGAGGACTGAGAAGGAAATGGGAGCCATTTTTGGCGACAAGACCAATCCGTTGCTTGTTTCGGTTCGTTCCGGAGCACGCGCTTCTATGCCGGGCATGATGGAAACCGTTCTGAACGTAGGTTTGAACGATATCACCCGCGAAGCTCTCATCAAAAAGACCAAGAACCCCAGGTTCGTATATGATTCACAGCGCCGCCTCATCCAGATGTATTCTGACGTGGTTATGGAAAAAGCAGCCGGTATTGAACCGAAAGAAGGCATGGGTGTAAGGGTTCAGCTTGAGCGCGAACTTCACAGGATGAAGGAAGCCAAGAAGGCCAAGAGCGATACTGACCTTACTGCTGACGACCTGAAAAAGCTTATTGAAATTTACAAGAAGAAGGTAAAGGAAGTTTTAGGCAAGCCTTTCCCTGAAGATGCAATGGAACAGTTGTGGGGAGCGGTTGGAGCCGTATTCCAGAGCTGGAACGGCAAACGCGCCATCTCATACCGCCGTTTTGAAGGTATTCCCGATTCATGGGGAACCGCTGTCAATGTGCAGTCCATGGTATTCGGCAATATGGGCGACACTTCCGCTACAGGTGTAGCTTTTACACGTAACCCTGCAACAGGCGAGAACTATTTCTACGGAGAATGGCTGCCGAATGCACAGGGAGAAGACGTGGTTGCAGGTATCCGTACACCGAATCCCATCAATGAGATCGGCAAGAATGAGCACACCCGCCACCTTCCTTCACTGGAAACTTCAATGAAGGTTGTTTATAAAGAACTGGATGCTATCCAGAAGAAACTCGAGAAGCATTACCGCAATATGCTCGACATCGAATTTACCATACAGGATGGCAAGCTTTACATGCTTCAGTGCCGCGTTGGTAAACGTAACGGTCCGGCCGCTGTAAAGATGGCCCTCGACATGTATGCCGATAAGCTGATCACCCGCGAAGAGGCAGTATTGCGCGTTGAGCCTTCGCAGCTTGACGAACTTCTGCATCCTATCCTTGACCCTGCAGCTGAGAAGAGAACCAAACCTGTTGCAAAAGGTCTGCCCGCAGGCCCCGGCGGAGCTTCCGGACAAATCGTATTCACTTCCGAAGAAGCTGTGGCATGGGCAAAGAAAGGCAAGACCGTGATCCTGGTCCGTGAAGAAACCAATCCCGAAGATATCGAAGGGATGCGCTCTGCTGAGGCTATCCTTACGGCCCGCGGAGGCATGACCTCTCACGCAGCCCTTGTGGCCCGCGGTTGGGGCAAATGCTGCATCGTTGGTGCAGGCACCCTGAAGATCGAAGCTTCAAAAAAGACGATGAAAATCGACAATATCACCCTAAAAGAAGGTGATTATATTTCGCTGAACGGATCAAAGGGCTACATCTATAATGGCGCCATCAATATGATCAAGGCTGCCGAGGAGAACCCCGATTTCCAGAAATTCATGAAACTCTGCGACGCAACACGTACCATGAAGGTGCGCACAAATGCCGACACTCCCGACGATGC
>JBAXBP010000054.1:0-19345 GCA_037141915.1 Bacteroidota bacterium
GATATTCAGGTTTATGACCTTCGGGTCATTGTTTGCAATTCTTTGGGCTCTTTACCGTTTAAGAAAAATAAAAAGATCAAGGTCAACCAACCATGCCGTCCAACCGTAAAATATACTGAACTTTAGGTATCCTGCTGGTCATATCAGCCTTAATAAGGGCTCTCATCGCCGGTGCCATTGAACTGGGCAATGATGAAGTCTACTACTGGACTTATGCCAGGTTCCCCGACATGAGCCATTTTGATCACCCTCCCATGGTGGGCCTGGTGATCCAGCTATTTACACTCAACCTCAGGTTCGACAGTGAAATATTCCTGCGCCTGGGATCGGTGGTCCTTGGAACTGTATCCACCTGGCTGATATTCCTTATCGGGAAGAAGATCAAAAACCCAGCTGCCGGGCTTTATGCAGCTTTTCTTTTTACTGCTTCCTTTTATGGTTTTATCCTTGTCGGGACTTTCATACTTCCTGACACCCCGCAGGTTTTCTTCTGGCTGCTGAGCATGTACTTACTGCTATGTTCACTTCCCGATGAATCACTCTCAAAACATAGCCGGACCCTGCTGTTCTTTGCAGGTTTAACCATGGGCCTGGCTCTTCTTTCCAAATACCATTCGGTATTTCTGCTTTTCGGGGCAGGGATGTTCATACTGTTCAGCAACCGGAAATGGCTGCTCGCAAAAGAGAGTTATATCGCCCTGCTAATGGCTGTGCTGCTCTTCATGCCGGTAATTTTCTGGAATTCCAACAACAACTATATAAGTTTTACATTTCATGAAAACAGGGTGGGAATTACCCAGTCGGGAATTCAGCCCCAGTATTTCCTCACCGAAATTGTCGGGCAGTTCTTTTATAATAACCCTGTCAATATTATCCTGATCATTCTTGCCTTTATAGCCCTGCTCAGGGGTAGGGAAATAATGGAAAAGCCATATCTCCGCCTGATCTTATGGGTCAGCCTTCCTCTATGGCTTGTATTTGTTTCATTTTCTTTGTTCCGGTCAACCCTTCCTCACTGGACAGGCCCGGCTTATTCAGGTTTTATTCTGATCGCTGCCTCCTGGCTGGCGACACCCTCCCCAAAAACCAAAAGGCTCAGGCTGCTTCCCTGGCCCGTCGCCACAGCCCTGGTTTTTATTCTTGCCATCATCACCCTTGCAGTTACACAGATCAGGTACGGATGGGTTCCTTTGAAAAAATGGAAAGTCGAGGACGTTTCGGCCGACCTCTGGGGGTGGAAGCAGCTGGGCGAGAAATTCGCACCCATTGCAACCTGGGATGAAGAGCATTTCCTGATCGACAAGGGATCTCCCATTTTCACTTTCCGCTGGTTCCCTGCAGCTAATTTCGACTATTATGTTGCAAGGCTTTCAGGAAGGAAAGTGTATGCGCTCGGAAGCCTTGAACGCATTCATAAATATCAATGGATCAATCGCCTGAGAGGGGGAATGAAAAAAGATGATGATGCTTACTTCATTGCACTGAGCGATGATTATGAAGACCCTGTAAAACTTTACGGGAATCTGTTTGAACTGGTGCTGCCTTCAGATACCATTCCTATCATACGCGGTAAGGACACAATCCGCAAAGCTTATATCTACAAACTCATCAACCTTAAAGAAAATCTTAGCTTCACAGCAGTTGACAGCTCAAAAAAACCTGCCGCCATGGATACGGCAGCTTACTTTATAAAACAGATAAGGAATAATTCCGACTGGATGCAGATATTGCAGAAAAGGGCCAGGGATAAAGGTATCCCGTTGGATGAGATGATCAGGCAGGAAGCAAAGAAAATGAAAGAGGATCATAAGGACCTGCTGGATCTCCGTTCAGAGGGGAAAAAGGATTCAGCAAAGGTGATCAGGATACTCAAAGACGATGGCCGTTAAAGACCGCTTCTATTTCTGCCCGAAGGTATATGAAAGAAGGAAGGAATAGGAGTTCTCGGAACCTGTAAATCCGGCGTATGCACTCATCCCGTTAGCCCATTCATACCTGAATTCCAGTCCCAGCCCCTTGAAACAAGCCCCGATTCCGCAAACAATCCCGGCTTCATAATTTTTTATTGATTGGATTGCAACGCCTTCCTGGTATGATGCTGGTGCAGTTACCGTCTTTGTGTAAGAGTTTTTGTTTACCAGCGCGAACGAATTTGACATTCCAAGATTAACAAACGGCTTGATAGCCCATTTGGGGAACTGGTACCGCAGCATGGTGTTAATCTTTAGATATCCCATGGTGAAATCATAGGTATAATGAGTGGACGCTCCAGGGTTGAAAATATTGACGGTGTCGAATGTCCCTGAGACCTGGTAGGGCCGGTAGACCACGTCATTATATATAATCCACGAACCATTCAGGTATGGCAGTATGATCTTGAACGCCCCACCAGCCATATAGGTCCAGTCAGAAGGAAATTTTACACGGGTAAGGTAAACCTGGTCGGATCCGAAAAACTTAAGGCTGACCATCGAGGCTCCTGCTATAAGGCCGAAAGTCACTTTCACTTTCTTTTGTTTAGTGACAACTGACGCTTTTTCACCACTAATACATTCATTATACTTTACCGCTATTTTTGTAAAGGCTTGCATTGAAAATTCAACTGTCTTTGCTTTCTCACTCACAGCAGGGCAATCGGCAACTATACCAGGGAGAATGATCTGGTAAAGTTTTAAAGAGGCCAATGCCCTGTCGCTCATGAGAACTGTTCCCTGGGTACTGACCATCCTCCTGGTAATCCTCATTTCATATATTGAATCATTATTGCGCTGGAACCAGTAATGGTCTTTGTCTTTTGAATCCCTCAGGTAATAAAGATTCAGCCGACCGCTTACTATTAGCTTGACAAAAATTGCCGTATCAGGCACCATCTTGACAGAATCATTCCTGAACAGGTCTTCCACCATGTAGTTGGAGATATCCATGGCCAGCCGTTTCGAAAGGTATACGACATCTTTGCTGACCCAGAAAGCGCTGATCTCCCTGGGCCAGAAAGTCTTTATTTCTCCGGAGGGAGTTTTAAACCTGACCTTGTCAGGATTGAGTTCCCAGTCGCGATAGTCAACGAGGCCCTTCAGCGTATCATGGTTCAGTGTAAGGATGCTCCCCGGGATATAGTTTCCCTGGGAATTTGCCTTGAAGGCAAGGCATAGCAATAAAGTACAAAAAAAAGCGAACTTTTTCATATTCACTAGAATCTAATATGATTGGATTGGTTATGTTATTATAGTGCAGGGTCATTATTCATCATGGAATATGAACAATCTGAAACACTCTTTATTTGGGACCTGTCATCTTTCTGGGGTCGACGATCTTTGTGAAATCCTCATCGCTCAGGAGGCCGAGTTCAAGCGTGGCTTCGCGCAGGGTCTTGTTTTCCTTATGAGCTTTCTTTGCGATCTTGGCGGAATTATCATAACCGATATGCGGGTTGAGCGCTGTGACCAGCATGAGGCTGTTTTCGAGATTCCTGTTAATTGCCGGAAGGTTAGGCTGTATCCCCACGGCACAGTTGTCGTTGAATGAAACGCAGGCATCGCCTATAAGCCTGGCCGACATCAGCAGGTTGTAAATGATCAGGGGTTTGAAAACATTAAGCTGGAAATGTCCGCTGATTCCGCCGATGTTTACTGCAACGTCATTACCAAGGACCTGTGCGCATACCATGGTCATTGCCTCAGGCTGTGTGGGATTTACTTTGCCTGGCATGATGCTGGATCCGGGTTCGTTTTCGGGAAGCATGAGTTCACAGATACCGCAACGGGGGCCGGATGCAGAGAGACGGATATTGCTTGCAATATGCATCAGGCTTACAGCCAATGTTTTAAGGGCCCCCGAAGTTTCCACGCAGGCATCATGGGCCGAAAGGGATTCGAATTTGTTTGGGGCCGTGATGAAC
Source organism: Bacteroidota bacterium (assembly GCA_037141915.1). Lineage (GTDB taxonomy): Bacteria > Bacteroidota > Bacteroidia > Bacteroidales > FEN-979 > CAIRDP01. The sequence continues at coordinate 3,899 of JBAXBP010000054.1, forward strand.
GGCAGCCCGGTAAGTTCTGCGATTTTGTTTGCTACCAGTACGTCATACCCCCTGGGGGCGTTGAGCCCGGTACCCACTGCTGTCCCTCCCAACGCAAGTTCGGAAAGATGCGGCAGGGTGTTTCTCAGGGCCTGAATGCCATGACCGAGCTGTGAGACATACCCCGAAAATTCCTGGCCGAGGGTAAGCGGGGTTGCATCCATGAGATGGGTGCGCCCTGTCTTCACAATATCCTTGAACTCTTCCGATTTTTGTGCCAGGGTTTTCCTGAGAAGTTCAACCCCCGGTATAGTCGTTTTTATAACCATCTCATAAGCCGCAATGCTCATGGCAGCCGGGAAAGTATCATTGGACGACTGTGATTTATTCACGTCATCATTCGGGTGGATGATCGTTTTGCCTTCACCCAGCGTTCCCCCGCTGAGCACATGAGCCCGGTTGGCTACCACCTCGTTTACATTCATGTTAGTCTGGGTGCCTGAACCTGTCTGCCATATTACAAGCGGGAACTGGTCGTCGAGCTTGCCTTCAAGGATCTCATCACAGACTGCAACGATAAGTTTCATTCGTTCTTCCGGAAGTACTTTCAGTTCGCAATTCACAATCGCCGCAGCTTTCTTGAGTATGGCCATTCCCCTGATCACCTCTTTAGGCATCGATGCGGGGTCGCCAATCTTGAAATTGGTCATTGATCTCTGGGTCTGGGCTCCCCAGTATTTGTCCATCGGAACCTCGATAGGCCCCATGGTGTCCTTTTCAATACGCGTTTTCATACTCCGGAAATTTATTGGTTATCTACTTTTTGACCGTTGATATACTTATAACCTTATTATTAAAATTTGTACATGGTACATGGTACATGGTACATGGTAATTGCCAGTTATCATTTCACCACTGTATCTATCCTCTCAACCGGCTCTCCCCAAACAGCCTTATATTGGCCCTCAATGATGGGTCTTTTCAATAGCCTTGGGTTCTGAACAATGATCCTGATCCATTCATGCTCATTGAATTTCTTTCCCTTCAGGTTCTTCTTATAATATTCTTCCTGCGTTCTCACCATGTCCTCGGGTTTCGAATTCAGTTTGACAAGCAGCTTTTCCAGTTCTTCTTCTCCGAGAGGTTCCTTCAGGTATTCTACTATTTCAAATTCAATCATTTTCCCTTTCAGGTATTCGAGCCCTTCACGTGATTTTTTGCATTGCGGATTATGATAAATCTTCAGCATAAATTCTTCTTATTTCGCTTTTCGCTTTTCGCCATTTCGCTTTTAATTATGCGCTTCCATACTCCATAAGGTACGCTTTGATGAATTCCGTGAGGTCACCGTCAAGCACAGACTGGGTGTCGGAAGTTTCGTAAGTCGTTCTCAGGTCTTTCACCATTTTATATGGATGCAGAACGTAAGAACGGATCTGTGAGCCCCACTCAATACGTTTTTTTCCGCTCTCGATCACAGCAATTTTCTCTCTTTTTTTCCTGAGTTCGATCTCATAAAGCTGGGATTTTAACATCTTCAGTGCTTTTTCACGGTTCTGGCCCTGGGAGCGGGTTTCCTGGCATTCAATTACAATCCCGGTAGGCTCATGTTTTAACCTTACAGCCGTTTCAACCTTATTCACGTTCTGCCCTCCGGGGCCGCTGCTGCGGAAAGTATCCCACGAAATATCAGCAGGGTTTATCTCAATCACTATATCATCGTCAATGATGGGATAAGCATACACCGAGGCGAATGAAGTATGCCTTTTGTGATTTGCATCGAAAGGTGAAAGCCTTACCAGCCGGTGCACCCCGTTTTCTCCCTTCAGGTATCCGTAGGCATAATCCCCTTCAATTTCAAGGGTCACCTGTTTGATACCCGCAATATCACCTTCCTGGAAGTCCAGTTCCTTCACCTTGTATTTATTCCTCTCGGCATACCTGATGTACATCCTCATCAGCATCTGGGCCCAGTCCTGGCTCTCGGTGCCGCCGGCCCCGGAATTGATCTGAACAATAGCCCCGAGCCTGTCTTCCTCCCCGCTGAGCATATTGCGGAATTCAAGGTCTTCAACCAGCTTCAGTGTCTCCCTGAAATGGTTCCCGATATCCTCTTCAGTGCCTTCCCCCTGGATGAAAAAAGCCCAGAGTATCATCAGGTCATCATAACTTGACTGTCCGTTCTTGTATGCCTCTGTCCAGAGTTTTTTGTCCCGTATTGAGCGTAAAACAATCTCCGCTGCTTTCGGATTGTCCCAGAATCCGGATGCCTGGGTGATTTGTTCCTCTTCTTCGATCAGTTGTAATTTCTTATCGACGTCAAAGATACCTCCTCAAGGCATCAAGCCTTGTATGAAGATCTTTCAGTTGTTCCTGGCTAATCATATCAATTGTTTAATTCTTCAAGTATTTCCCTCACAAGGTCATATTCATAACCCTTGCTTAATGCAAAATTGAATAATTTATCCTTCAAATTCATTTTTTTTCCTGATTTATTTTCTTCTTTGGCCTGTGGATGAAGTGCGGCGGCCTTCCTGCGTATCAGGTTTGCAAGAACTTCCCTGTATTCTTCTTCGTCGATCTCTTCCATGGCCTTGATGATTAACTTGTTGGGGATCTTCCTTTGCCTCAGCTCATATGTGATCCTTAATCTTCCCCAATGTTTCACCCTCCATTTGCCCCTTGCAAAGGCCATTGCGAAACGTTCATCACTGATAAAACCATCCTCACGCAACCCCCTGAGAATGTCTCTGATCTTAACAGCAGGAACCTGCATCGACCTGAGTTTGAGTTCAGCTTCAGTTTCACTGCGTTCCCTGTAGCTGCAGAAATAGCGGATCTTTTCCAGTATGACCCCAGGGTCTGGTGATGTATTTCCCGTTTTGATATTCCTGTTACCGAAAGCCATATTGAATCCCGCAACTTTCAAAGTTAAAAATAACCATTTGTTTTCATTCAAAAAAATCCATGCTAAAAAATCACAAAACACCAACGGGCAGGCTGTGAGTTTTTTTATTCTCTTATGCACGGATTTTTTAACTTTGAGCAGGACAGTTTCAATGTTTAATTTCTCCCGGTGAATCCCCTCCCATTGGGGCGGAACCTGAGTCCATGGCTCTGCCCTGGGGTTAGTGCCGATATATTTACTCTTGCCTTATGATAAAAAGAATCAGTTTCCCGTGGGCCTTCATTCTCACATTTGTATTGTTCTTTTTTAATCATGATCTCTATGCCCGGGGATCATTCATAATTGGAAAAACAAAAACCGACCAGGCAAAATCTCAGATCGTTACTCCTGTAAATCCTACTCAGGTTGAGAAAAAAGCGGCATCAGAGCTTCAGAAATACCTGCAAAAGGTCAGCGGTACCAGGATCAGTATCACCGATGATAAAGCGAAAACGAAGCCCTGTGAGTTCGTGATAGGGCGATCGGAAAACCTGCCTGCTGCTATCGATCTGCAAAAGCTGGATCCCGACGGCTTTATAATCAAAAGCCAGGGACGCAGGATATTCCTGGCCGGTGGTTCAGGCAAAGGCACATTATATGCTGTTTATACCTTCCTTGAACAATACCTCGGTTGCAGGTTCTATGCACCGGATGACGAAACCGTGCCTGCTCAAAGCGATATTCGGCTTCCTGCGATTGACTATTCAGGCCGTCCTGCCTTTAATGACAGGGAAGTCTACTACACCGTAATGGAAGATCCTGACTTTCTCGACAAGAGCCGCTGCGACCTGATGGCCTGGGGAAACAGCAGGAACTGGGGCCTGTGGGTGCATACCATGTTCAGGCTGCGCCCGCCTGAAAAGTATTTCAAAACTCATCCCGAATACTATGCCCTTTTCGGTGGCGAACGCCGCAAAACCCAGCTATGCCTGAGCAATCCTGATGTGCTTAAGCTGACTATAGATACTCTTAAAAAGATGATGCAGGATAATAAGGATGCAAGATATTGGTCGGTTTCGCAAATGGATACATACGGCAACTGCGAATGCCCCGAATGCAGCGAGGTAAACCGGCGTGAAGGATCCCCCTCCGGTTCTTATGTCGAATTTGTGAACAAGGTGGCTGTCGCTTTTCCCGATAAGGTGATCTCGACCCTTGCTTACCAGTTTACCCGTAAGCCTCCCCTGCATGTAAAACCGGCAGGCAATGTGAACATCATGCTTTGCACCATAGAGTGCGACCGCCGCCTGCCAATTGAACACGATACATCATCCGGCTCCTTCCTGAATGATATCAGGGGATGGTCGGAGATTGCACCGGATATCCTGATCTGGGATTACGTCATCCAGTTTACGAATATGATCGCGCCTTTCCCGAATTTCCCGGTCTTACAGCCAAACCTGAAGATGTTCAGGAATTACGGGGGGGGAAGGATATTCGAACAGGGTTGCCACGGCACCTATTCCGAGAACCAGGAACTGAGAGCCTACCTGCTGTCGCGCCTCGAATGGAACCCCGATGCCTCTGTCGATTCCCTCATCACTGATTTTACAAACGGGTATTATGGGAAAGCAGGCCCTTTTATAAGGAGTTATATCAATGAGATCAGCAGGGCCGTGACAGCATCCGACAAGGCTTTGTGGATCTATTCATCACCACAGCAGGAAACTTCGGCTTTTCTTACACCTGATCTTGTAAACAAATACAAGCGGTATTTCGATGAGGCAGCGAAAGCCGTCCTGGGAGATTCTGCTCTTTCTGCCAGGGTGAACAAAGCCCGCCTGCCACTGCGTTACGCCATACTCGAAATTGCCAAAAAAAACATACTCGGGCCCGGCGGCTTTCTTGAACAGAAGGATGGATCTTATCAGCTGAAGCCTGAAATCAAAGACCAGCTGGAGATATTTACAACACAGGCAAAACAATACGGGGTGAAGTCGGTCACCGAAGGAGGTTTGTCGGTAGATGATTATGCAACGGAAGCCAGGCGTTTTTTCAAAGTGGCGTTTACCGGTCATCTCGCGGTTGGCAAACCCTATACTACCCTCTCGCCCTGCGGTACGAAATATCCGGCCGACGGCCCGGGTTCACTTACCGATGGCAAGAGGGGATCGACAAATTATAACGTCCTTTGGCAGGGCTGGGAAGGGGAGGACTTCGAAGCGGTGGTAGACCTGGGAGGGATCACCGAATTCAATTATGTAAGCGCCGAATTCATGCAGGACCTGAATTCATGGATCTTCTACCCTGAACATATTGTTATTTCTGTGTCTGCGGATGGCGGAGCGTTTAGTGAAGCCGCCGTTTTCGATCAACCCGTTGACAGTTCAAAGAAACTTTTTATCAGTGAAGCCGGAAGACAGATCGGAATGACAAGAGCCCGTTATGTGAAATTCTATGCACGGGGCCTTAAAACCTGCCCCGAATGGCATATCGGCCATGGAGGAAAATCATGGATCTTCGTGGATGAACTGATTGTGGATAAAAAATAATGTACCATGTACAAATTAAATCGAAGAGAAAACTCTTCATTTGTAAATGGTACATATGAGTATCATGTCCGAAATCTTAATATCATTCGCGAGAAAGCCAGTGTTGGGGTGCCTGGATTGGTTGAGATTTTGAAAAGCGAAAAGTGAAAAGCAAAAGGTGAAATTATTTCGCTTTTCGCCTTTCGCCATTTCGCTTTTTACTTTTGTCGTTCAAACACATCAATCTCCCTGAAATAATAGGGGCCATGACCACTGTCCTCGCTAACCCACATCAGGTAGCGCCAGGCATTGCCTTTGTTGGGTAAAACGGTGTAAAGGGCTTTTGAGTTACCCCAAACATCACAGGGAGGGATGCTTGTCATATAGGTCCAGCCTGTAGCTTTTGGATCACCGTTGACATCAGGCGGGGTTGGCGAATTGGACCCCCATAGGGAGAAAAATTCAGCGCCCCTGTGCATGCTCAGGTTGGCGAAGAGATGCAGGCTGTCGATCTCGATGGACTTCTGAAGGTCCATCCATATGCGGCTTTCACCCTCATCAAACCATATATCGTTGACCGAATCATTTGGCAGGAGGTCATACATTCCGTCGACCAGGGCCGAGAGGTTCATGCCCTGTGCAGGTTTCTTCTTTACCGCGGTATCGCTGGTTGTATAATAATACTTTACAGTGACCCCGTTAGGCATATGCAGGTCGGCATAATCATTCCTGGTCACCTTGCCGGGCAGTGCATTCAGATTGCTGTTCCTGCTGACTTTTACGCTGCAAAGGGACGTTGCATTCTCATCCGCATAGGATTTGGTGAGCTTAAGCGCCAGCGGGCTTCTCCATGTAAAATCATCGTACAGGGGCATGGTAGGCGTGACAAGGTCAGAAGGATCATCGGCAACGCTCATTGCAAAGATCTTGATGGCATCGTTCTGGGGGAGCTGAACATAGCCTGCGGAAGGGCTCACGGGTATGCTGTACTTAAAAATATAGGCATACTGGTATGGAACATTGATGGTATCCTTGTGTACATGGGTGGCGAACCAGGCCACTTCATCCCTCTTGATATATCCTTTCTCGACGGCTTTCAACCGGCCGTACTTATCAAAGATCCTGTTGTCATACTGCCCGATTTTCCCGGTATAGCCCTGGACTCTCACTGTTGACTTGATGTTTCCGGCCCTGAATACGCCGTTAGTGTCGTCGTTGGCGGCAGCAAGGATATACAGCCTGTTATAATTCCCTGCTGAAGGCAGCATGATTTTCTGGCCTTTACAGGCGATAGCGTTATTCTTGCCATCGCCCTTCAGCCCGAAAGTAAAGTCAATGCCATCCACAGTAAGTGAAGAAGGAAAAAGTTCAGCGGGAATGCTTACACCTCCATCAGTGAACCTTCCGTTCTTTTTGTTATTGTCACTGCTGACTACATCCTCCTCGTAAGCCAGCGGAAGGGTGATGCTGGTAGGTGTGAACAGTTTTTCGGCAGGTTTTTCAAACTGCAGCCTGAAACTGCGGATGGCAAATTTATCTATGTTCAGTACCAGTTTCCCGTTGACAGGCTGTACCTCGCTGATGAAACGTTCCTGCCCGTCAACTTCCCATGCTTTAGCCACCTTGCTGAGAAAACTGAGTTCAACATTCTGGGCAGCTTTCCCTAACAGTTCCTGCACCCTGATCACGACATCATTGTTGTTCTCGGCTTTTTTGATGGCCCTGATATCGACCTGGGGACTTGAAGACCTGGCAAAGGATACCGATTTTCCAAGCGCGCCCTGGTGCTGGGGTACTACAAAAGCCAATGCCGGCTGGTTGAGCATCCTGCCCTGCCATTCGGTGAGTGCAGTCCGCCAGTCACCCTTATGCGGGTAAAGGGCGTAAATGAAATCATGGTTCCCGAAATCCTGCCACGACTGCTCATGGTATGTGTTTGCAGAAGGTGTGTAAAGCAGGGTAAGACGCAATGTCTTGTCATCGGGTTTATCGGAACCAAACTTGGAGTCTTCAAGGATGCTGAGCCCGAAGTTCCCCGATTTGTCGGTGAGGTCGAACCATTCGCGCGAAGGAACTTCATACTTCTTCTCGTTGTTGGTTGAGCGTTCAATAGTGCCGAGGCCAAGGTTGTATGTTGCGTTGACATTCGATGCAGTAAGCGGGAATGAAGCCTTGAGGCTTACCCCTCTCGACTGCCAGGCAACTTCATTTCGTACCATAACGATCTCCTCTCCTGCGGCAAGTGAAACATACTGGGTGAAATCGGAATTTCTTCCCTTGCGCTCAATTTTAATGATGTCGCAAAGTTTGCCGTCATAAACGAGAGTGATCTTTGCAGGGCCTTTTACATAATCAATGGGTGGATTCTTCCTGTCGCGCCAGTCCATGTTCCAGGCGGGCCAGTATTCGGGGTATTCATGCAGAAACTCCAGCCGGGCCGGTGCGGAAAGCATTTCCTTGTTCTGGCGTTTGTCAAAAAGGCTGCTGATATCCCCGTTTTCATTGATAGTCACTTTGAGGAATTCATTTTCCATTGTATTCTTTGTGGCTTTCAATGCTGTTTTGACTTCGGATTGCTTCGCAGCGGCCTGCACATCGAACACCGATATCCCGACTGAGGGTAGGGTGGCAATGAAAATAATCCTGATTGAATGTTTTGTACGGTAAAGTATCTGAACAGGAACCTCTTTGTCGTCAGGACCCACAACTTTGATAAAGTCAGGAGGGGTGTCGGGATAATTGAGTTCCACATTCACGATTGACCTGCGGGTTATTGCCAGAGGGTTATATACTGCTACAGACTGGCCCGAGCCCCTGGTATCCATCCCATGGATCACCGAAGCGGCAGATGCCTGCAAGGCTCCTGAAAAGTAATTCAACGCCAGGATTTCGTCATTCCAGGCATATTCGTAGGCTTTTGGGATGCAGGTACCCGGCAGTATGTCGTGCATCTGGCTGCCAAGTACAAGCCACCAGGCTGCATTAAATTGTGACTGAGGATATTTAACTCCGCCGGCCAGGTCAGCGCAGACTGCAAGTGGTTCTGCAGCCTGTGCCAGGAGTTCATTTTTCCTGTTCCAGCGCTTCATATATGCCTGGGAAGTAATGGAACCGGCAGAATGCTGGGTAAGCAGAAGATCCCCGGTATAAGTTGGCAATTTGACGGCCTGAACCTCGGTGAGGTCCCTGAAAAGCTGATCGGAAGAACATAAATACAGTTTAATCTTACTGTCGGGATTGTTAAGGGAGCCTACCGCATTTTTAACAGCTTCAGGAGAAGGGGAACCTCCAATATCACCAGTGCCGTAATACCTGTAATCAGCATAAACTCCGTATTTCTTTCCGTTTTCAAGAACCCTGTCAACCCATTGTTTTACGGTGTCGCAGCGGAATTCAACATCACCGCCATAGTCGGTTGCATTAAGTGCGGCAACAACTCCTTTTCCATCGGGGCCTTTCCAGTTACCAATGTTAAAAGGAATTCCAACAGCAGAACCCCATCCGAGTTTCTGGGTCGAAAACCCTTTGATACCTGCATGCGCAAGAGCCGATGGCAGGTGGGCCTGGAAACCGAAACAGTCGGGGAGAAGGAAATCCACACTTTCCTTCCCAAACTCGGCACGGAAATAATTGTTCCCGTATAATACATGCCTGATGATTGATTCAGGTGAAGGGATATTGGCATCGCATTCATCGACAGATGATCCGCCTACAAACCACCTCCCCTGGCTCACATATTTCTTGAGTTTTTCGTAACGGTCGGGATAATATTCCTTCATCATCCTGTACCGCCTTGCACCTGAAAATGTAAATACATAGGATTTGTATTTTTCGAAGAATGCAAAATTGTCATCCATCGTGGCTTTGATGAACTTGTTGATGGTCTCAACATAATCCCATCTCCATTGGGTGTCGAGGTGTGCATAACCAACAGTATAAAGTACGGGTTCGGTATTCAGATCATACTTTGGCCCGACTTTCTTCACTTCAGGTTGAGACATTGCCTGTTCACAAAGGATTAATAAAAGAAATAAAAAAATGGCGATATGTTTCATAAGTGCTTGATTGCTTGCAAAAACGCTCAGGTCATTTCTTTAAAAAGCCGAAACTTGCTGAAATGTGTAAAATCCTGACCCCAACATTAATTCCATCTGTAAAAATAGAAAATTTTTTATTCTGGAAATCCCTACCTTTGCAATCAATAAAAAAAAGAGATATTTATGAAAAAATTTGCATTCCTCTTGCTTATTGGTGTCATCCTGGCATCCTGTTCAGGAAAGAAGGACAGTTACACTATCACTGGTAAGATCATTGGCGCCGATAGCGGCAAGGTCTATCTTCAGAAATATGAAGTTTCGGATTGGGTGAAGATTGATTCGGCCCAGCTTCAAAAAGGCTCATTTATCTTCAAAGGAAAGATTGGTCTGCCCGAAATGTGGTTCATTACTGATAAGAGCAAATTGTTTCTTCCCATTTTTGTTGAGAATTCGAATATCACACTCGAAGTTTATGCCGACAGCGTGGATAAATCATCTGTCACGGGGTCTGCCACTCACGACATGTTCAAAAAATACAAGAAGCAGAGCGACAGTCTGAATAAGCTGATGGAATCCTGTTACAAGGATTACAAAGCTGCTAAAGATGCGAATGATACCTTGAAAATGAAAAAGGCTGATTCCGTGTCTGAAGTCCTTGACAAAGCTGTAAAATCAACTATCGTTACTTTCGCAAAATCAAATCCCAAATGCGTTGTAGGTCCTTACCTGATCATGCGTTCGGCATACCAGTTTGAACTGCCTGAACTCCAGGATGCTTCTGCCGCATTCGATACCAGCCTGAATGCTTCCACCTATGTGCAGTCTGTTAAAAAACGTATTGATGTCCTGAAAGCCGTTCAGACCGGCCAGGTGGCTCCCGATTTCACAATGAACGACACCACCGGTAAACCTTTCACCCTTTCATCCCTGAAAGGAAAAGTTTTACTTGTTGATTTCTGGGCATCATGGTGCGGCCCCTGCCGCGGCGAGAATCCCAATGTCGTGAAAGCTTATAACGCCTATAATAAAAAAGGCTTTGATGTTTTGGGTGTTTCTTTTGACAAAGATCACGGTAAATGGGTTAAAGCCATCAAGGATGACGGGCTTACCTGGAACCATGTATCTGACCTCCAGGGCTGGGGCAATGCTGCCGGAAAAATATACGGTGTAATGTCTATTCCTTCCAATGTACTGCTCGATAAAGACCTGAAGATCATAGGCCGTAACCTGAGGGGTGAAGACCTTAGAAAGAAACTTGCTGAAATCCTGGGCCCCCCTGCTCCTGAAAAGAAAGTTGTTGTCAAAAAGGGGAAAAAATAAATCTGATTAATTTAATGGCATCGCCGGGGTAATTTTATCCCGGCGATGCTATTTATCCATAATTGTCAAACTGAAAATACTACGTAAAATGATCCGAAAGGTTCTCCTGGCATTCTTCCTTTTTGCATCCTTGTTTTGTTTGTCGCAGAACTTACTCGATGGAACAATTCATAACCTTGGGAAGTCGAGAATATACCTGCTGAGCATCTATGGTGAGAAGACCAGGGTGGTTGATTCAACACTCAGCGATTCACTTGGCAGGTTTCATATAATGCTGCCTCCCAGCAGAATCCCAGGCCTTTACAGAATAGGTTGGAGTAAAGCAGGAACGGTGAACCTGATCCTGAACGCTGAAGATGTTAAGTTTGAAACCTGGGCCACCTCATCCGAAGATTCCCTGAAAATAATCTCATCCACCGAGAATCAAATACTGCGTTTGTTTAATGTAAGGGGGAGGATCAACCAGTCAAAACTGGAATTGCTGATGCCTGTCGTGGATTTTTACCCGGTTAAAGATGAATTCTACAGCAGGATTGTAAACGAATTCGAGACCATTCAGAAAACCCAGCAGGTTTTCCTGGATTCCATGGTCCGGGAATATCCTGCTACGTTTGCCATCAGGATGCAGAAAGTATTGCAGACGCCGTATATTCCGGGATCACTTACGTCCAATGCACGGATGGACTACCTGAAACAGCATTACTGGGATAAGGTGGACTTCAATGACACTGCCCTTCTCAGGAGCAATGCATTTGCCGACAAGGTCATATCATACCTGGCTATATACCAGAACAACAGGCTGAACCAGAAGCAGCTGGAAGCTGAATTCATTAAAGCGGTCACTATCGCGCTGGGGGCTGCTTCTGTTTATCCTGAAACCTACAAGTTCATGCTGGATTACCTCGTGGGAGGTTTCGACAAATATCATTTTGATGACGTTATCACTTATATTGCCGACAATTTCCAGGATCCGTTCTCATGCGAGGATGCAGCCCGTAAATCGGCCCTTCAGAAAAAACTCGACAACTTTAAAAAGCTCAGCGTAGGAAAGACCGCCCCGGTTATTGCCGTCCCGGATGCGAAAGGGAATATGGTCAGTCTCTCATCAGTTAAAAATATGTATACCCTCCTGGTTTTCTGGTCGAGCCAGTGCCCCCATTGTACCGACATGATGCCAAAGCTAAAAACCTGGTACGATAAGCAGAAAACCAGGAAACTTGAAATTTTTGCAATCTCTCTCGATACAAGCAAGAACGACTGGCTTTCGTTCGTAAAAAAAGAAAAACTCAACTGGATCAATGTTTCCGAACTAAAGGGATATTTCGGGAAAGCCGAAGACGAATATAACGTCTATGCCACTCCGACCATGTATTTGCTTGATCAGCAAAAAAATATTGTTGCAAAGCCGATCACCTGGCGTGAACTCGAGCAGGCCCTGAACCAGAATGTAAAATAACGTGATGGTCGTGACGCCGCTTCGCTCGTGACGAGCGTCACGTTCATTACGTTTTTTACGACCATTACGTTCATCGCGACCGTAATAATCTTCACGAAAAATCTTATTTTTGCACTTCATTCGCCGATATTTAACATCATGTACGAATATATCAAAGGCCGCCTGGTCGAGAAAAATCCGGCATATGCAGTTATCGACTGCAACGGTGTGGGTTATTATCTCAGTATTTCAATCTATACGTATTCAAAGATCGAGGATCAGGAAAATTGTATGTTGTTCACCCACCTGGTTGTGAGGGAAGACGCCCATATGCTTTTCGGATTTGCCGATATAGGTGAAAGGGAGTTGTTCCGCCACCTGATCAGTGTTTCCGGCGTGGGGGTTAATACGGCAAGGATCATTCTTTCATCCCTGAATCCTTCGGAAGTGACCCAGGCCATTGTGGAGGGGAATGCGCCGATGCTGCAGAGAATTAAAGGGATAGGCACTAAAACTGCCGAACGCATCATCATTGACTTGAGAAACAAGCTGTCCAGGAACCTGATTCCATCAGAAAAATCAGGTATTTTACACAATACTAACCGCGAAGAAGCGTTATCTGCATTAAGCATTCTGGGATTTCCCAAAGTGCTGGCGGAGAAAGTATTAAACAAGGTAATCGAATCAGAAGGCTCCGGCCTGTCTGTGGAACAGCTTATTAAACAAGCACTGAGGTTGTTATAGAGCTTGTTTGAATTGATTTCACTGATCTTAGCTAACGGAACAAAACGGAATTGGTGAACTACTTTAACATTGCTGTAAAATACTGTCTTGTCTTAATGGTTCTCCAGGGTTTTGCCATACCGTCCGTTGCCGGGCGGTCCGGGCAGAGCTTTGGACGGACCCTCGACGTTTTTTGTTCTGCCGATACCGGTAAAATCCTGGATACCAATCTGAGGTATCCATTCTCCTACGATGCTACTACCCCGGGGACAGGCAAAACCAGTCCCCTTTACCTTAAAAATCCGCCAAACATCAAAACTGTCGTTGAGTATGACCCGGCGACGCACCAGTATTATAACCTGTACAAGATAGGTAATGAGACTTACAGGATCCCGACAACCATGTCTTTCAACGAATACCAGGACATGGATATGCAGAACCTGTTGCAAAGTTACTGGAAAGAGAGGGCTGAAGCAGCCGGGATGGATAATGCGAAGGGGGTAATACCCAAGATCCATATCCCGGGAAAATTCTTTGAAACTATTTTTGGGAACAATACCGTGGATATCCGGCCCCAGGGATCCGCCCAGATCAACTTTGGTATCGTTTCGAACCGAAGGGACGACCCTATGCTTAATACCCGGCAGAGGAGGCAGACCAATTTCGACTTCAGTGAGAAGATACAGATGAACGTCATCGCTAAGATCGGCGACAAGATTGAGTTCAAGATAAACTATAACACCCAGGCTACCTTTGATTTTGAGAATACCCTGAAACTCAAGTATGAAGGTAAGGAAGACGACATCATCCAGCTGATCGAGGGAGGTAACGTGAACATGCCCCTGAATACCACCCTCATCAAAGGGACCGAAAGCCTTTTCGGGATCAAGGCCAAACTGAGATTCGGGCGGCTAACCGTTACGGCGCTGTATTCACAGCAGAAAAGTGAAACTAAAAATCTTACTGTCCAGGGGAATGCACAGACCAATAAATTCAGGCTAAGGGCCGATGAATATGAAGAGAACCGTCATTTTTTCGTTTCCCAGTATTTCCGGGATAATTTCACAACAGCTCTCAAATCTCTTCCGGTAATCAATTCATCGATCAATATCCTGAAGATCGAAGTATGGGCCACGAACATCGGCGCAGCTGTTACAGAGAACCGAAATATCGTGGCATTCCAGGACCTTGGGGAATTCAAACCATATAATACCAGGGTGTTTACTCCCAAACCGCCTAATTCACTGCCTTCGAACTATTCCAATGACCTCTTCTACAAGCTGATGCCAAATACAGCCGACTCCAACAAGGTCCGCAATATCAATACTGTTAGCGAGTACCTGAAAGGTTCTCCATTTTTCCTGGTATCGGGTCTGGATTTCGAGAAAGTTGAAAGCGCACGTAAACTTCTCCCGAGCGAATACACCTTTAACCCAAGGCTTGGGTTTATTTCGCTTAACACCAATCTCAATCCCGATCAGACCCTCGCTGTTGCTTACCAGTACCAGATTGTTGGCGATCCCACGATATACCAGGTAGGTGAATTTTCTGACCAGGGGATAAACTCACCTAAAAGTTTGGTGGTTAAATTGTTGAAATCCACTTCCCTGAATACACGTATCCCGATGTGGAACCTGATGATGAAGAATGTGTATTCTCTGGGTGCCTACCAGGTGCAATCGCAGGATTTCACACTTAACGTATTATACAACGGGAATTCCAACGGTGTGCCTACGGCATATCTCAGCGAAAGCCGTATTAAAGGCACGCCCCTGCTCAGGGTATTGAGCCTTGACAAACTGAACATGCAGATGAACCCTCCTGCCGACGGAATGTTCGATTTTATTGACCAGGCAGCGACCATGGGCGGAACCATACAGGCGACTAACGGGAGGGTGTTTTTCCCGGTGCTCGAGCCTTTCGGGAGTTCGCTAAGAGATTCGATCCTTGACCCGAATGACCCGTACTCGATTGCGCTTGCTAACAAATACTGCTTTGATTCGTTGTATACCCTCACTAAATCCCAGGCAAGGCAATACCCCGATAAAAATAAGTTCGTTCTCGACGGTTATTATAAATCGACTACGGGCTCGGAAATATCCCTGAATGCACTAAATGTCCCCCAGGGTTCTGTGAAGGTCACGGCAGGCGGTGTTATGCTGACCGAAAATGTTGATTATACGGTGGATTATACCCTGGGTCGCGTGCGTATTATCAATGAAGGACTGTTGAATTCAGGCACTCCTATCAATATCTCGATGGAGAGCAACCAGATGTTCAATATTCAGACCAAGCGACTGATAGGAGCCCACCTGGATTACAAGATCAATAAGGATTTCAACCTGGGTGCAACCATTATGAACCTGAATGAGCGTCCCCTCACGCAAAAAGTAAATTACGGTGATGAACCCATGTCGAATACGATCTGGGGTTTTAACCTTTCATACAGGACCCAGTCACGCCTGATTACACGACTTGTTAATGCCATTCCTTTTATTTCAACCAAAGCCCCGTCAAGTATTGCAGTTGATGCTG
>JBAXBP010000055.1:0-19195 GCA_037141915.1 Bacteroidota bacterium
GGTTTGAATTGAATGCAGTTACAGGTAACTGAAGATAATTTCCGAATGTGGAATTCGACGTAGTCGTCCAGTCAACATGAAATTCATACACTCCCAGGTATGGAGGAGATTCATTCATATAAACAAAATAGTTAGGAGTTCCCATAGGGGGCAATTCTCCGTCGCAACTCGAAGGAAGGAACGAATAAGCATTATTCGATGCAGGTAAGGTGAAATAAACCATCTGCGCTGATGAATTGCCCGCAATCATTGCAACACGGTCGAAGGCTGCCATTCCCGTGCCCTGGTACCCGTTTGGGAAACGGTTGACCGACATATAATATCCGTCGGGCCATATGCCGAATTTGGGGTAATCGGGCAAACCGTTAAAACTATATTCCCACCGATACCAGCTGCCCGTAGGATCACTCGTCTGTGACACGGCAATCATCACATAATTACCGCCCGCAGGATATGATAACTGGGAAAAGAACCAGCGGTCGGCATCTGCATCATACATCACAATACCATCCCCTCCGTTCATGTTATTTGGCATCCCGTTCCAGACAACTGAGTTGCCGACAGGTCCCAGTACTTTCGTTCCCGCTTTGTTATAAATTGAAAAGTGGCAGTTGACCTCGCCGAAATAATATTCAGGCCCAACCTGTCCTGTAACATCGGGCGGATCGTATCCCTGTGAGTTACTGTTGCCGTCAAAATTTGCCATAATCGTATCCTGGGAGGTGGCTCGCAATTTAACGTCATTCAGGACCAGCGGGTCTTTCCAATCGGATGGGAACCTCTCTCCATGTCTCTTTTTCATATTGAAATGGTTCATGATCACTTTCCAGGAATTGTCGGCCTTATCCGGAACTGTTTTAACCAGGTCCCTTAATGGAGGAGAAACGTCAAAATAAACGGGTTTATTTATCTCGGGGCCTGTTTGCGCGAAAGAATAGGCGGTTAACAGTAAAAATGACAATATCAGTAATAGTAAGCTTCTCATGTGCTGATTTACTTTTAAAAGGTTTTAATCCTTGTTAAACCCGGATGGTACAGGATATTACAGCAAAAGTAGTCAATCTTCCCGAGTTAACGTCCAGGTAATGTTCTGCCGACTCATAATTTTTCATGATTCACCTTGGTGGTTTGTACTTTATGCCGACCAAATGCATCGTCTTGCCGATATCTTTTGAAAACAAAACTTATCAATATTAACTTACATTCTTATTATCTTTAAACGTCCTTGCAATACCGCAACAAAACACGATAAATTCCTGTCAGTATGAAATCGCTCTTACTCATTTTCGCTTTTCTTGCTTTGTGGCTTTTTTCTTTTTCGCAACAATATTCATTCGAGTCATATTCCATAGAGCAGGGTTTATCGCAAAGTGTTGTCAACTGCGTGATGCAGGACAAAGATGGATTTATCTGGGTAGGCACCCAGCATGGGCTTAATAAATTTAACGGTTATAATTTTGAGATCTATACCTTCGATCCCTCCGATACGAATTCCATTTCAAATAACTGGATCTATTCTCTGATAGAAGATAAAGCAGGGAACCTGGTTGTATTAACAAAGGGAGGTGTTAACATCTACGACCGTCACAGGAATATTTTCAGCAGACTGAAACTTTCAGGTTCATCTGGCAGGGCTGGCAATAAATATCCTTACGATGTGATCCTTACACATGACGGTAAAATCTGTTTCAACATGGCACCCGACCTGGTCATCCTGGATCAGGACAAGAGAACTGTGATAAGGCATACCAGCAGTCTTGAATATGACGGCTCTGTCAAAGACCTTAAAGTCCCCATGATTGAAGACAGGACCGGGCAGATCTGGATGGGTTCAACCAGGGGTCTGAGCCGTTTCAATCCTAAAACCGGCAAGTTCGAATACTTTTTAAATATTCCTTCAAACAACAGTTCGATCAGTAATAACAATATTTCAGCCCTTTTCGAGGACAGGGACGGAGATATCTGGGTTGGCACTGCCGATGGTCTTAATGTTTACAACAGGAACCTGAACACTTTCAGGAGATTCTACCGTGAGCCTCGTGAACAATGGTCTCTCAGCATCAGCGTCATCCGTGCTGTCATACAGGATAAAAATAGAAATTTCTGGATTGGTACCGAAGGGGGTGGATTGAATTTACTCAGGATGACATCTGCCGGGAAACCTGTTTTTGAAGTTTTTAACAGCGAGATAAACAGACTGCCCCATAATATCGTGAATGACCTGATGGTCGACCGATCGGGAAACCTTTGGATAGGCACACTTAGCGGTCTTTGTAAAACTGACCTAAAAAAACAAAAATTCAAACTGTATCGGAAAGACGCAACTCCTTATTCGGTAGACCTTCTGGGAAATGTCATCGCCTCTATTTTCAAGGATGACCGGGGAAGGGTCTGGGTCGGGAACTGGGGCCAGGGATTGAACATTCTTGACAGGAAAACGGGTGCCGTCCAGCATTTTTCCTCCAGGCTTCCTGGTAACCGTCACCTGGTAAACGATTTTATACATTACATCTACCAGGATGACAGGAAAAGAATATGGCTAGGAACCCGCGATGGGTTAATGGTGTGGAAGGCCGATAACAATTCATTCATTCCCTCAGGTGAATTCTTCAGGGGCCTTGGAATACCTGATTTCAAGGGTATTAGAATAAATAAAATTCTGCAGGATGACCATGGGAACTATTGGATTGCTTCAACGAACGGAGTCTACCTTTTTAACCTCGCGAATGGATCTTCCAAACACTTTTCAACGGAGGCTGATGAAAGTCACAGGTTAAGCGGTAACCTGGTTTATTGTATCGCCAGGGATCAACAGGGGCTGATATGGATTGCGACACTCGACGGGCTCGACGTGTATAATCCGGCCAAAGAAAAAGTATCCCATTTCCTGAAAGTCCAGGGCTCGGAGAATTCACTGACTGATAATTTCGTGATCTCCCTCTGTGTTGACCATAACGATGACATCTGGATAGGCACAGGTTCGGGAGTGAATAAATTTCAGAAGAAGGATTCTTCATTCCACTACTTTTCAAAACAGAGCGGCCTGCCAACCGACCAGGTATTTGAAATTCTGGAAGACAGCCGCCAGGATCTTTGGTTTTCAACAGGGAACGGCTTATCAAGATTTCACCCGGTTACAGGGTCAGTAAGGACATTCACCCCTGAAGAAGGCTTGCAAAGCCTGGAATTTAACCTGAGATCCGCATACAGGGGTTCCGACGGGGAAATGTTTTTCGGAGGGATGAACGGCTTTAACTCTTTCTATCCCGATTCACTCAAAGACAATTCATTTATTCCCGCCATCAATCTGACAGCGTTTACAAAAACCAGCAGCGACGGGGTGAATACAAGGATAAATCCACAAAACATAACGGAAGCAGAACTTGACAACAATTATCCTTCGTTTACAATTGAATTCGTTGCCCTGGAGTATACCAAACCCGAGAAAAACAGGTATTCCTATAAGATGGAAGGCATTTCGGATCAATGGATTGACATAGGAAACCGCAGGTTTGTTCCGTTTTCCAACCTTCCTCCGGGTGAGTACACCTTCAGGGTTAAAGGATCGAATAACGATGGCGTATGGAATGAGAAAGGAAGCAGTATAAAGATCATCATCAAACCTCCCTGGTTTAAAAGCACCCTGGCCTATATCATATATGCCATCGATCTTTTGCTGATCTTATTTATTTTCGTGCGCTGGAGGTTGAGAAGGCTGGTTATGGAGAAAAATCTCCTGGAGGGAAAGGTGCGTGACAGGACCCAGCAGATTGAAACTCAAAGGGACCTGTTGCTGAAATCACAGCAAGACCTTGACACTATCAACAAGGAACTTGAAAAAAGGGTTCAAGACAGGACCTCCGAGTACTTACTTGCAAAAGAAAAAGCCGAATCAAGCGACCGTCTCAAAACAGCTTTCATGCACAGTATATCTCATGAGATAAGGACTCCGCTGAACGGGATCCTGGGGTTCGGACAGATGATGCTCGACTATGAGATGACGCCTGAAGAAAAGAAAATGTATTTTGACATCCTTCAGCGAAGTTCCGATCGCCTTCTAAATACCATCACCGACTACATGGATATCTCGCTGATCGTTACCGGGAACCTGGATGTGAACCGGAAATGGTTTAATCCGGTTTCCCTGCTGGATGGACTTTTCGCTAATTACGAGCATGTGGCCAGGGTTAAAAAACTGGATTTTTCCCTTATCCTTCCTCCTGATAACGGACAGGGTCACTTTTTTACTGACCAGGAACTGCTAAGCAAGATCTTAGGGCACCTCCTCGATAATGCTATCAAGTTTACAGACCAGGGCAGTGTTGAATTTGGGTATAATACCCGCGATGAAGAACTCCAGTTTTTCGTAAGAGACACAGGCTGCGGTATTGCCGAGGACGATTATGATCTTATATTCGATCACTTCGCTCAGGCTGGAATTGAAGGCAGCATATTTCACGAAGGTAGCGGACTGGGCCTGTCAATTGCCAAAGGTTTGGTGCAAATGCTGGGGGGCAGGATCTGGCTGAGATCATCGGCAGCTGAGGGCAGCACTTTCTTCATCACAATCCCTGGAGAGTTATCTGTTAATGAAGCAAAGACAGCTGAACCCGACAACTTTTCAGGCCTGGATAAGCCTCTTGTTCTTATCGCGGAGGATGAAGAATCTAACGGTATCTTTCTCACTAAGATTTCAGAGAAGGAGGGTGTGGAGGTTCTCGTAGTCTCCGATGGCCGCCAGGCGGTGGATGCCTGCAGGAATAATCCCCGAATCGCTCTTGTCCTTATGGACATGAAAATGCCCGTTATGAATGGATTTGAATCCACCAGGGAAATCAAGTCCTTTGCACCGGACCTGCCTGTAGTTGCAGTGACTGCTTATGCACTCAGCGGCGACAGGAAAAAAGCTTTAGATGCCGGATGTGACGATTATCTTGCAAAACCTCTTACCCGCAATCATTTCCTCGAATGTCTGAGGAAATACGGGATTATCTCTTAAGGAGGGAAAGGGGTTCTTTCCCTCCCGCGAAGACTGGTCAAAGCAAGCGTTTTCCCCGGTTTATTCTTTTACGACTTTCCCTACTTCAACTTTGTCGTTATTCAGGAGACGGATGGTATAAACACCCTTTGCAAAACCACTTATATCAAGCAGTGTTTTGGAGGATACGACCTTCTGTACCAATACTTCCTGCCCGCTCACATTGAATACCGACAAAGTGCTGTTGCCGGCTGATTGCAATGTTTCTACCGTAAGGGTATTTCGTACCGGGTTGGGATAAATTCTCATCCCGCCCTGGCTGCTGTTATTTTCTTTAACCCCAACCAGGGTGGATTGCAGGCTGACCTGTTCTGCGTTGACAACTTCTTTGGTTGTTAAATCCTGAACCCAGGCCACCAGTTCAAAATCATTTACCAGATCGCCACCCCATGAAGGATTGTATGTGAATGTTAAAGGAA
The DNA here is from genome assembly GCA_037141915.1 of Bacteroidota bacterium. Classification (GTDB taxonomy): domain Bacteria; phylum Bacteroidota; class Bacteroidia; order Bacteroidales; family FEN-979; genus CAIRDP01. Next base: position 5,458 of record JBAXBP010000055.1, read on the forward strand.
CCGTCACCTGGGTTGCACTTTGTAAATTGATAGGGGTCCCGGAAGCATCGGGTGCCATTGCACGGCTTACAAATTCCAGGTGGGTTTGTCCCTGCCAGTTTATATGGATATGCGATTGTGTCAACGCCAATTGCAATACCAGGTTACCGTTTGCAAAAGGAGTTTCTCCATACCTGTCAACAATGACATTCAGGGTGTAATCATTGCCTTGCCTGCTTCCGTCGCCGATGGTGATTCCAAAGGCAGTTTTCAGGGCATACTCTGCATCGTATAACGGTAAATATGATGTATACAGGCTGTTGGTATGATCTCCTCCCACAAGCTCTTTAATCCCGTCAAAAATGGCAGTGGGATAACCAGTGATATTATAATAGGAGTTCCGCGCATTGGAAGCTGTATAGGCGTAATTGTCACCGTTATGATTTTCAACCACTGCTACCTGCTGTCCGTTATTCACAAGGTCATCGGCACCCATCGCAGCTCCCGGACAATACTGGCACCATGTGCCGGTTCCGATTTCCAGTAGTACACGTTGCCTGTTATGAGTATAGGTGTAAACCGTTTTAACAAGGGTGTCGTTGGAATGATCCATGTCAGAGGCTAATGAAGTATAAATTTTCATTTTATATATCGCCTGGGCTGCAGGCAATGTGAATGCTGTAAAGTTCACGACGGCCGTATCCCATGAAGCCAGGGTAGACACAGTCTGGCTATTGCTGTAGATCTCAGTGTTGGAATAATTATAAATCTTGCAGATCACATCAAACCCGGTTTCTGTATTTAACCCCGTGTTTTTTATGGTGGATGAAGGGATTACCGGTACAGTATCTGTTAAATACTTTGGATTATTGATTGACATGGTCGACATATCGTGGTCAGGGGGAACGAAAAGACTTACATCATCAATAAACATATTATTGCCATACTTACTGTATCCCCTGAAAATAAGGTACTCGGTTCCTGTTAGGCTGGCCGGAAGAAGATAGCTGTGCCTATACCATCCATCCACAGGGTTGTATCGGGGAATCGTTGCCAGCCATGTTGCCCCGGTCAGACTGGCCGCAGAATTATAATAAATGCCTATACTGTCATTATAGATTGGCCAACCCGAATCGGCATATTTCCAGAAACTGAAAACATGTACTGATGAACCGGTAAAGGTCAGGGGGGGAGAAACCAGCAAGGCATTCGCTCCGACGAGGAAGTCATAACTGTTATATTCTGCCATGCCAGCTCCGCTATGCGGAGTGCAAGTGGGATCCACACCGGCAGCTACCCGTTTCCACAATCCCGAACCTCCAACCTGGATGTTCTGCCATCCGGCAGGAGGGAATGTTGATCCGTCAAAACTTTCATTTAAGGTTTGGGCCCATCCTGATAAGATAAAGCTCATTGCGAAAAGAACCAAATAAATCTGTTTCATATTTTTATGTTTTAAATTTCTTTGAGTATCCCTTTTCATGGGAATTAAATCACGACCTGAAAACTGTCCGAAAGGTATTGCAAATTAATCATTCTATCCTGCCTCAAAGCAGTATTTTTTCATTTTCAAATGAAAACGCATTCTTCCATCCTCCCCCTTTAACCAATAAACCAATGCAATTTAATAAAAACCAGTTTAACTGTGTAATACAGAATAGCAATATTGTACCTTTACATTGTTCCAGGGATAAACCGTGTCCACCTTCGCAACATCCAAAAAGACCTTTATGAGGCCTGCCTCCCGGCGGATGTTAAGCCAGAAGTATTTTTCATGGGTTATTCTGCAACCAAAAATACCGCATTAAAAAACGCCCGAACTTATGTTGTTCCATTAATCATCAAACTAATAACAAAGATGAAATCGATAATCAGAAGCTTGATTTACCCGATAATTATAATTGGATTTGGAGTAATTATAATCCATGCTTGCACGAAAAGTGACAATACCCCCACTTACTCAACATCGGTTGATTATTCACAGGCTGCCCATTGGCTGTCATTACCGGCAACAATTTACAAAGCAGATGTCTTTTACCTGTATCCAACGACATCCTGGACAAAGAATAATTCAACTGCGATGATTTGTGCGATCGACGACTCTCTCATGATGGCAGGTGCAGCCCAGGCTTTTTCCAGGCAGGCAACCGCTTTTGACACGGCAGCGAATGTTTACTCACCCTTTTACCGCCAGGACAACTCATCGCCTGATCACCGCTTAAACGTGATCGCAGGAATTCCCACGATGGATGCAACAGCAGCCTTCGATTACTATATCAAACATTTCAACCAGGGACGCCCGTTTATCCTGGCCGGGCATTCGCAGGGAGCAAATATTGTATGCAACCTGTTATCGGGATACCTGAAAGCCAATCCCAAGGTTTATTCCAGGATGATTGCGGCATACGTAATCGGCGGTCCCGTTACAAAAGCCTTTCTCCAGGCTAATCCCCACCTGAAATTTGCCACTGGGCCTGATGATACTGGTGTGATCATTTCTTATAATACCGAAGCCGGTGATTTTACGGGCGTTAATCCAGTGATATACGGGGAAGTGGGTCTTGTGATCAATCCTATCACCTGGACGAGGGACGAAACCCCCGCAACCACTGCCGAGGGCCTGGGCTCACTCTTTCCGGATAATGCCGGTGTGTGGGGAAAAATACCGCAGTATGCCGATGCACAAGTGGATACCGCAAAGGGTGTATTGATCTGCACAAGCGCCGATGAAGCCAAAATAGCTATCATAGACTCACTCAGCGGGTTTCCAAAAGGGGTTTACCATAGCTTTGATTATCCTTTTTACTATTACAATATCAGGCAAAATGCTGCAAACCGAATTCAAAAATTCCTGGGCAAATATTAATCCCGGCATATAACATGAATGAACTATGAAAAAAGCTGTTTTACTATTCGGAACAATGTGCATTGCAAGTCTGGCTTCTTTCGCCCAATTCACCTTTGTTCATATGAGCGACATGCATGTGTCAACCACCCCTGCCGCAAACAGTGACACCAATGCACAGTACTTCCAGTGTGCAATAAAAGAATTTGCCAGGCTTAACCCGAAACCCTCATTTGTTCTTGTTACAGGGGATGTTTCCGATATAGGCAACATGCAGCCGCTTGGGATGTATCCTGCAATTACACAACACCTGTTTCCCCCATCACTTACAAACCCAGCCGTTGGCGATTATTTTATCGACTCTGCAAAAACCATCCCGATATATTTCACGCCGGGGAACCATGAATACTGGACGGGATTCGATTCTATCCATATACCCATATCAAATGACACGCTTTTTTATTATCCGCACTATATTACACCTGATACGGATTATGTGATTCAAACTGCTTCCGCCGTTATAGTGTGTATGCGTTCAGGACATGACAGCCCTTACGGGTATCCCCCAAACCCTGAACTCATCATGGGAACCGGGCTTTCAAATGAACAATGCAGCTGGCTCAGAAATATTCTGAAAAGCAACAGTAGCAAAAGGAAAATCATCGCAATGCATCATCCCCCTGTGAATGCAGTCGGCACAAACTCTGATGGCAGTCCGTATACTGCTTCTGTTATAGCAGACACGGCCACCAACTCCCTGCAAAATAACAGGACGAATTTTCTTAATATTTGTGATTCTAATCATGTGGACGTAGTGCTTGCGGGGCATGAACATCAGAATGTAGTCGCAAACAGAAAGGGTGATACGATAGCTGAAAACCGGCCCGGCGGCACACGTTATGTCCAAACTGCCGCAGCGTTTAACCGTTCTTTCAGGATTATCACGGTTGATACGTCTTTTGTTACTGTTAGCGGTCCTATGCGGTCCTGCCTGGGTACGGGGGTTAATGAGCAAAACCATGCATTAAATATCACTGTTTTCCCAAATCCCGTTAAGGATAAACTAACGATAGTATGCAATCAGAAATGCGAAATTGAAATTGTAAATCCCGAAGGACAAATACTGAATAAATTAACTTCAAATGGTATTGATACCACTGTGGATCTGCAAAATTTATCCCCCGGGATTTATATAGTCAAACTTAAGACTGAAGCAGGAATTACCGTAAAGAAATTTAATAAACGATAAATACCTAATGTAATTCACCGGGTATCAGCCCTGTCATACAGGCCGGCATTTCTTCCACGTTTACACTTTATTATTGAAGTTTCGTGTTCTCCCGGTCTTTTGAATTCACAGTCAGGGCATTGTTCTTGAATTCACTGGGGGTTATACCTGTAAATTTTCTGAAGGCTGTATTGAATGTTGATTTAGAGGCGAATCCTGCTATATTGGAAATCCCCAGAATAGAATATTTATCGTTTGCAGGATCCGTCATCAGCGATTTAGCCTCGTTAATCCTGTAGGAATTTATATAATGATAATAATTCTGGTGGTAAAACTCATTGATTATTTGCGAGATGTATTTACTGTTGGTGTTCAGGCGTTCTGCCAGTTGGTCGATGGTAAGGTCACTTTGAGTGAAGACTCTTTCGTTCTTCATCAGCGACTCAAGCTTTGCAGCCAATTGGGTTTTCTGATCAGGAGTCAGAGGGGATCCCTGGTATTTTAAGGCTAAAGTTTTTTCGTTTCTGATAATCTCTACCAGTTCTGGAGGTTCTGAGGCCTCTTCACCAGGCGAGAGGGAGGGGATTTCTTCATTTTCTTCAACCCCGCTGATCGTAATTGCTTTTTGTTTTAAGCCCCGTATTCCCGCAAACAAGGTTATTAAAAGCATCGAGGCAGTATAAAGAACACTTGCGATCCTATGCTGACTGAAACCTATAACATACAGCAAATTATTGAAAATAAAAAAGATAAGGAATGAGATCATAAACGACCTGGTCCATGATGTATCGATTAGCTCGGTACTTGAATAATGATTTTCTATCAATGACAGGTGCTTGCGGTATTTCTTTACTGTAAGGATGAGGTAAACAACCAATTGAATATTTACAACCAGGTAAATGGCAATAATATAGATAATCAGCAGGTATAAGACCAGAGGGTCGGATTTCCGGAATTCAACAGTGAACGACAGGTACCCGATCTTTTGGGCAAATGTCATAAACAGGAAGGGAGTGTTCAGGATCAGGATTGCCGCAGCCGGTAGAAAATGGATTGAATCGCGGATGGTAAAACGGAAATTGTTACGGGTAACAGAGAGGATATAGAGATAAAAAACAGGTATCAAACACAAAATAACCGGGAGGATGGGGTAATAAAGATAAGTAAGAGCCGAAAAAAATTTGAGCCTGTAGAGCAGGTTGAATCCGAAATATACCGAAAGAAAAACATAGAATACCCCGAAAATGATCCTTGAAGATCCGCCTGTCTCTGACCTTGAAATAAAAAGGAGAAAGGCCATCACCATACACTGGTAAACAGGCAAGGCAAATAATATGGTCAGAAATGACTCCACACAGGTTTACTTTGGTGCAAAGTTATACATTTTGACCGGGCCTTATTGTAAACACGAACGGGAGAACGCTCCAAACAACCAGTGCCTTATCTCTCCTGCTGAAATTCATACTGGTGCGAATTCAGGAATCTGAACCTGTTTAGAAAAGATACTGAAGGTAAAAAGCGGAATTTTGCGCACGGCTAAACTTATAAAAGTATAATCATGACTAAAAACAACTTCTCAAGGTGGAGTCTCCTGGTATTGCTGACGACTCTCGCCATCAATGTTAAATCTCAGAATTATGTGGAAATCGGCAGTGGCACTGTTTCAAACAGCATGCCTGTATACTCCAGCTGGAATTATTCCTGGAGTTCGCTGATTTACAATCATGCCGATCTTGGAACCGCCAAGTCCATCATCAAAATAGCCCTGAACTGCACCAACGGGCCAAAGACCGTTACCAATCAGAAGATCTATTTCAAGCTTACCTCCAATTCTGTATTTGCCAATGCAAATTATGAGGATCCCCTGAATAATGGTTATACACTTGTATACCAGGGCGATCTCACCTTTGCTAACGGATGGAACGAGATCACACTCTTAACGCCCATTCCTTATGATGGCGTGCAGAATATTGCCATTCACTGGGAAAACCGCTGGGGAACCACATACGGACCCAACTTTAATTCGACAAGTTCGACCATCAACAACAACAAAAATTGCGGCAATGATCAGAATTTTCCGCCCCCGGGCCAAACAGGCTACCTTAACCCATATCCCAATTCACTCACCAACATGCGTTTCTACTATAATGGAAGTGGCCCGGCAACACCAAGCAACCCAAATCCTGCAGATAATGCCACAGTAGTTTCCGTCAGCACTTCACTCTCATGGCAGCTTGGTGCAAATACCACAACCTACGATCTCTGGTTCGGAACCGATCCGCAAAACCTTTCCCTTGTCGTCAATAACGCACCAGTCTCAGGCCCTGGCACCTTTACTTATACTCCTCCAACCCTTCTTGCTGATTCAACATGGCATTACTGGAAAGTGATTGCCAAAAACGGAACCCAGCAGGAATCCTCTCCTCTGTGGAAATTTAAAACCGAGGTGGTCATTGACCAGTTTCCTTATAGCCAGGGTTTTGAAGATTCGACTGTGTTTAATACCTATCCGGTTCAGAGCGCATGGGTCATAATACCAGATGTTTCATGGTATCAGTATACTACTCAACAACATTCAGGCCAGCTTTGCGCAAAAACCTTATGGTATACCAGCGGCAACGAAGCCATCCTGAGGTCCCCGAAAGTTCTTCTTCCTCCGAATCATTCTATCTCATTCTACTGGAAAAATACCACTTCAAACAAGTTGGCAAATCATGATACAGCGTATTTCGAGGTGACTGCCAACGGGGGGCAAACATGGATAAAGGTTGACACACTTTCTCCGGCAACATCGAACGGGTCCTACCTGCAGCGCATTCACAGCCTGAATGCTTTTACCGGGAACAACTGCTACTTCAGGTTCAGGCACCGGACTGATAACAGCAGTAGTGCTGCCAACGTTTATCTCGATGACATTTCCATTTATCCTGATAACAGCAATATTACTCTTTCAGTAACTCCTCCTAATCAGAATGTTAACTCTCCTGCCGGAAATACCCAATTCATGGTAACAACAACAGCTTCATGGACCGCTGTCTCGGATCAGACATGGTGTACAGTTACATCTTCGGGAAGCGGAAACGGAACGATTACTGCAAATTATACCGAAAATACAACATCCTCGCAACGTATTGCAAATATCACAGTAACAGTATCGGGGATTCCTCCTGTTATAGTCACAGTTACCCAGAACGGAACTTCAACCGTTCTTTCAGTCTCACCTCCTGTTCAGAACGTAAGCTACTCTGCTGATTCCGCCATTTTCCAGGTTACATCGAATGTCAGCTGGACTGCCTCTTCTGATGCTGCATGGTGCATTCCCACACCTTCAGGATCAGGAAACGGACAGTTGATTGCAGCATGCCAGGAAAATACAACTCAACTAAGCCGCACCGCCAATATCACTGTCAGTGCCCAAGGTATTGCTCCCGTGGTTGTAGAGGTAATCCAGCAATCCGGTCCGGTAGGCATCAGTACATCCGATAGCAAAGGGTTATCTGTCTTTCCAAATCCCACATCCGGCCTGATCAGGGTTAATTTTGGCAATCTGGACATCCTGGATGCAACCGTCGAAATCATCAATGCAAATGGGCTAATGATAATGAAACTGAAGGCAGAATCCGCTGCAATGACGGTTGATCTTTCAGAACAGGGAAAAGGTGCTTACATGTTAGTGTTTACCAATCCAAATATAACTCTCGCCAAGAAAATTATAGTGAAATAATAGCCGGCAGCAGTGTTCCGCAAAACTAAAAAAGGCAGCGATGCGGAATCACTGCTGTGGATTGATTGCAATCATATTCTTAGAGGTTATTATCCAATTTCACTGTTTAACTTGTATAAATACTTTCTTCCATCTTCCCCAGCCAATAAATGCCGCCACCAGGGCTAATACAACGGTAAATGCGACTCCCGAAAATTCACTCCTGCTGATATGGAAGAAGGCAGCCATTATCATGATCGCAATAATACCTGCGGCGGCAAGAGGTGTCAACATAGGTTTTATCTTGAACAGCGAGGGAAGGATTAAGCCAAGGGCCCCGAGGAGTTCCGATATTCCTATAAACCTGACAAGCCAGCTGGGAACATCCTTCGCCCAGGGAAGCGAAGCCGATAGTTGTTCAATGGGCATGGTTGATTTCATGAACCCCGCCATAATAAACACGCCGGCTAAAATTATCTGAGCGATCCACAAAATAATATTCAGTGTTTTTGATTGATTCGTTGACTCCATTTCTATGATTTTAGTTTAAATAATTTGACACTGCAAATATAAGTATATTTGCTATCTATTTTATAGTACTATCCGAATAGATAGCGCTATCCTTTCGGTAAGTAACGCAAAACACAATGGCAAAATCAATAAAAGAACAGGTCCCGACACACGAAGAATGTATAAAATTCATAGTCCCGGTGAGGAATGCGCTTGAAATTTTAAGCGGTAAATGGAAACTCCCTATTATTATTTCATTATCCTTCGGGAAAAAACGCTTCAATCAAATCTCTAAGGAGTTAACCTCCATTACTGACAAAATGCTGTCAAAAGAATTGAAGGAGCTTGAAATTAATCATCTTGTGAAGAGAACCGTTTATGATACTTTTCCTCCTACAGTTCAGTATTCAATTACAAAACACGGGAAATCCCTTGAAAAAGTAGTCGCCGAACTACGGAACTGGGGGCTGGAGCACAGGAAGAAAATAATAACCAGTTTAAAATAACAAGAGACTTTAATTGCCTGTCTTTCTGCGTTTTTTTGTACTCATTAATTCCAATCTCTATGATAAAAAGGGTTTTACTTCTGATTTCAATACTGGCCGGGGCGTTGATAAGAGTTAATGCACAGGACAATGCGAGGTTCGTCAATATATTCATAGGGACTGACGGAACGGGACATACCTTTCCAGGGCCTTCAATGCCTTTTGGGATGGTTCAGCCTGGCCCGGATAACCTGGCCGAAGACTGGAATCATACCAGTGGTTACCAGTATCGTGACACTCTCCTTGCCGGATTTTCCCAGACCAGGTTCAGCGGGACAGGAATCAGTGAAATGGGAGATATTTTGCTTTTACCATACGTTCAAACGCAGCCGGAAAACCTGAGATTCCTTTATTTCAAGGATACGGAGAAAGGAAGTCCCGGCTATTACACCCTGACCAAGAAGGACAGGGTAAAAGTGGAGCTTACATGCTCTGAAAGGGTTGCCTTTCACAGGTATACTTACCCGGTCCCGGAAGCTAAACTGCTGGTTGACCTTCAGCACGGACTTCGCTTTCTTACCGACAGCCTGGTTTTGGAAAGCGACGTGAAAATTGAAGATAATCAAACCATCTCAGGTTACTGTCACACGAAAAACTGGGTGGAACGCAAGTATTTCTTTGTCCTTAAAACCGACAGGGCTATTTGTAAATCTGAAGTACTCCCCAGGGGAAAAAAGGAAAATGCGCCCAAATATCTCCTGGCTTTTACATTGGATAAAACAAGGATATTGCAGGTAAAGGTTGCCCTATCCACGGTGGATATACAGCAGGCAAAAATCAACCTGCAGGCGGAGATACCGGGCTGGAATTTTGACCATGTGGTTCAGAATGCACGCAAAAACTGGAATCAGTATTTAAACAGGGTTGACATCAAAGCCGGTGCAGCCCAAAAGGAAATATTTTACACCTCCCTGTATCACTTTTTATTGCAGCCATCGAATATTGCAGATGTGAACGGGAAATACCGCGGAGCGGATGACAGGATTGCAGTTGCACCAAATGGTGAATATTATTCAACGCTTTCGATCTGGGATATTTACAGGACTGCTTTCCCCTTACTTGAGATCCTTGTGCCGGAAAGGATCAACGGAATAATAAATACCTTGTTGCTACATTTTAAAGCAGCTGGTTTTTTGCCGATCTGGACGGCCTGGGGACAGGACAACTACTGCATGATCGGTAACCACTCAATTCCAATGATACTGTCGGCTTACAATAACGGGTTTAAAGGTTTTGATTCGAAGGAAGCATTGAAAGCCATGGTTGAGACTTCCACAAAAAGCCATATCAATTCCGACTGGACGCTGTATAACCAGTATGGCTATTATCCTTACGACAAGCTGGATAATGAAGCCGTATCACGCACACTGGAAAGTGGATATGATGATTGGTGTGTTGCACAAATGGCTGAAAAACTCGGAGACAAACCAAATGCCATTTCTTTTTATAAAAGAGCTGGTTATTATAAGAACCTTTATGATAAAGGCAGTAAAATGTTTCGAGGCAGGGATACGCAGGGGAACCGGAGAACTCCATTTGACCCCCTGGCTGCAACTTCCCCTATGAATAATCCCGGAGATTATACAGAAGCGAATGCATGGCAATACTTCTGGACGCCTGCCCAGTTTGATGTTGAAGGCATGATAAAACTCCTGGGTGGGAAAGAGGGTTTCACAAAACAACTTGACGATTTCTTTACAATCCAAACAAAAAATCCCGATAAATTCCTGGGACAGGAGGCAATGATCGGGCAATATGCCCATGGTAATGAGCCCGGCCACCATATTCTCTATTTGTATGCGTTTTCAAACACTCCCAAAACAGGGCAGAAATATATTCACCGGATTATAACTGAATTCCATCGCAACACTCCTGACGGGATGATGGGAAATGATGATTGCGGGCAAATGTCGGCCTGGTATATCATGTCTTCACTGGGACTTTTTCCTGTCAACCCTGCAAGTAACGAGTTCGTTTTAGGGGCGCCACAGCTTTCCCATGCCGTCATCCATTTTACAAACGGGAAGAAGTTTACCATAGATGCCGGAAAACGTTCGTCTAAAGCCATTTATACAGGAAAGATCTCTCTAAACGGATCTATCCACAAAGAGCCTTTCATTACTTACCAGCTAATAATGAATGGAGGCAATCTGACTTTTGAGATGACCGGTAATTAGTTGAAAGTTTGTATTATGAGGAATGGCAGGCATTCCCTTTGACAAAAATCATTTCTCTGACCCGGGGTTTTTGTAACTCTTATTTGGTAATTGTGAACGTATCAAAAACGGTATAGGCTCCGGTGTAGCCATGGTAGCTGTTCACGGTGACTGTGTTCCCTGAAACATCAACAACGCTGAAGTAATAGGTCTTGTGGTCGTTGTGAACGTTCCACTCCCTTCTGAAGCTTCCGTCGAGTCGTTATCGACGTAATAATAGGGCACATGGATGAAAAGGAACTTATGCAAAGCGCTGGTCTGGGCCACCTGTGTTTTCAGCCAGGCCATCTGTGTCGAATCGATATGGCCTCCCATATTTATTTTCTGGGTGTCTTTGGTTACATAATAACAATCCATTACAGCGAAAAAAGAACTGGTTGACGCATCGGTGAAAGAATAAGCCAGGTGTTCATAGCCCGTCGGTCCGTTTGACGGGTTCTCGGAAAAAGTGCTCTGGAACTGCGTCTGGTTCACAAGAAAGTAACCGTAAGATGCGTGCTCATGATAAAGTTCATGATTACCCATGGCCGTGTAAAGCGGTATCCCCTTGCCGGTAAGTTTTGAGAACAGATTTTTAAATTCCTGGAAAGTGTAATGCTTTGCCAGATATCCCCTGTAGCACATATCACCACCGAATACCAAAAAGGACGGCTGGGGTTTCAATGTGTCTATACAGCGGATGATTGGATTTAAGTCAGTACTGTCAACCGTATAGCCAAGTGAATCACCCCGGCTGTCGGCCAGGAGAACAAAACGAAGCCGGGGATTCGTCCCGTCAATTTTTTGCTCTTCAGAAGTACTTTTTTTGCAAGCTCCCAGTAATGCTGCAAAAGAGATCAGCAGCATCAGGGCGTTAATGGTGAGCTTATTTTTCACCATCCTGGTTTTGACCTTTAAAGAAAAAGACATAAATTTCTCCTTTTTATGTTTAGGTTAAGTGTTAGCTGCTTGCATGATTTTTCTTTTCCGTCTTCTTCAAATTCCCGATAACGCTCTCACCAACAAAGTTATACTTAAAATTAATATAAAAATATCTTTGATGTCTTAAAGATTATATCGTTAATTTTACGTAACGCAAATAGGTCTATTTGTATAACACAAATCAGTTACACATGAAAAAAATTATCGCTCTTTTCTTCATGCTGGTTTGCCTGATCCTGATTCGTACCGGGTCCCTCCAGGCCCAGGTAAACCCTTATCTGCAAACCCCAACCCCAACTTCGGTTTACATCAGCTGGCATTCCAACGACACGGCTTTTACCAAAATCCGTTACGGACTTTCAGGTACGAATCTTAACCAGGTTAAAACCGGTTCTGTCCAGAACATCAGCGGCAAGCGCTGGCATACGGTCAAGCTGACCGGACTGACTCCTGATACCAGGTATTATTACCGTTGCATAAGCGGCAATGATTCTTCAGCTGTCTGTCCTTTCAGGAGCCAGCCACTTCCAGGAACAGCAGGCCGGCATATCAGGTTTGTTATCTTCGGGGATTCAAGATATAATGATACCATTCCTTCAATCCTTGGAAACCTTTGTCAGAATGTACAGCAAACACTTCAAACAAAATACGGAACTGCCTGGTACGATTCGGTCAACCTGGTAATGCATACAGGAGATATCGTATGGACCGGTAAGGATATCGACCGTTTTGAGACCGAATATTTTTCGAAGATCGCCAACCTTTCCTGTTCCCTGCCTTTCATGGTTGCCATAGGCAACCATGAACATGAATCGGCATTTTATTTTGATTACATGAAATACGAGGATTTTACAGATTCCGCCGTTGCCAAAACAACCTATAATGAAAGGTTTTATTCTTTTAATATTGCCGGATGTAAATTCGTGGTTCTCAACAGCAATGATAAAATCATTGGGGCTCAAATACAGAAAACCTGGCTGAATAAAGTCCTTACCGAATCGGATGCTGACCCCGGGACAAATCTCGTTTTCACTTTCGCTCACCATCCCTGGCATACCGAGATTTGGACTGAAGGTAACAACGATTCGGTTGACATATCATTTTACAGGGAGTTCGTTAAGTTTTATAAGATGGTGCAGTATTCCTACGGCCATGCACATGATTTTGAAATGGGAGCAATTGTAGATACCAATTCACAGAACACTGTGATGCATGATTTCCGTACCGTGCTGGCAGGTGGCGGAGGAGCCGAACTCACCAGGTATTTTGCAGGGTCTGTTGATTATCCGGAAATTCAGGAAACCGTCGATGATTACAACTATGTCCTCATGGACATCAATGTAGACGATCGTTCATATGTTGCAGAAGCGCATACGTTAGGGAAACCCGAGCATCCTCTTAACCAGGGTCTCGCTACCTGGCATTTCAGGATGAACCAGGCTCCGCCCCTAAAACCGGTTGCAAAACCGATTACCACAACCAATCCTGTGATCCTTTCAGCATCAGCTATGAGCGGCGCCGATTCCTGCATGTCCTCCTGGTTTGAAATTACAGGGACACAGGGAAATTATTCAGCCCCGGTTCTGAGCAAACTCCGCGACAGGGAAGATTTTTTTGAAAATACCGGGTCCCCGAACTTCATCCCCATCAATAAAAATGCAGGGATTGACCTGACCTCCCTGGAAATACCCGACAGTATCTTTACCCATGGAAAAACCTATTGGTACAGGATAAAGTACAGGGATGATAATCTGAAGTGGAGCCCCTGGTCCGATGAAGTTGCCTTCAATA
>JBAXBP010000056.1:0-19080 GCA_037141915.1 Bacteroidota bacterium
ACGGATCACCTTGATCACTTCATCGTTGGTGGTGTTGAAGTTGATCTTGTCTTTTAATTCAACAGTATTGAAGATAGCTGCCAGCTTTGCATTCGGGTCCGTCTGTTTGAATGATTCGTAGAATATGTCAACGAAATCGGATGTACTGCTCTTCTCCTTCTGAATGGCCAGTTGTAAGGCTTTATTGAAAGTGGGGTCCTGGCTGTAACCTGAAAGAGCCCTGATAACTTCGGGTACCGATACCGCCATTGTCACGTTCATACCGCCCTTGAGGTCGAGACCAAGGTTTATTTCCCTTTCTCTTACATCCTTGAGCGTATATTTCTTGAGAAGAATATTATAAACATCAACATTTGCCATTGAATCATTGAAATATTCGTTCCTTGACCGGATAACCGAATCGGTAAGGTATTCCAGGCGGTTCTGATCACCCTTGGCTAATTTTACAGCCAGTTCCTTTCCCACCGGGGCATTGGCGTAATTATCAGCTTTTACCGAATAACGGTAGCTGATAAAGGTAAACGACAACTGGAATAAACAAACTAAACCGAATACAATCGCAAATAGCTTGACAGCACCTTTATTCTGCATGAGCTTGAAATTTAATTAAGAAAATTATTGTCTTATTTTTTGAGGGTGCAAAAATAGGACTTTCCCGCGAATAATAAAAGAGGTGGATTGAATTAAATTTTACCTGAAATTGATAGTCCCTTTGATTGTACCAGCGGGAAGCCGTAACAATATGAATTTACGCCAGGTGTAATTGGGGTTTTTTGCTGCTGTTTCAGGCTTGTCGGAGTATTTGATTGTGAATTTGGAATCATCATTTACAATCAGGTTTTTCGTGCCCTCAAATTTCTCTTCGCTGATCGTGGTCATTGCCCAGTAGCCGATGGTGTCCCTGGGAGAGATCGTCTCAAACACCAGTCTTTCCCCTCCGTGGCCTATGGTGTACCATCCGGTTGTCATCCAATACCCCCCGTCGGCAACATAACGGCACATTGCAACATAAATCTGTGCATTGTGATTGTTTTTAAAGACTATCTGGGATTGCCCCGAACAAAAAATGAACAGGAAGGAAAACAGGGTAAGCAATCTTGACATGGCTCCTTTGAATTTGGTATAAAGATAATTCTTTTCGGATTATCCTGCATCCTGCATCCCGGATATTGGAAGTCACAGTCCGGTTTGATCTGTGGAAAGTTTCCTGAGTATCTTGAGCCCCCTGTTTTTAAACCCCGGTGTTTCTTCATTAAGCCGGAATTCAATGCAATCGGCAAGCTCTTGTCGTATCTCAGGCTCCTTAAGCGAGATCCTGTATAAAACCTCCATGCAGTAAACTTTAACCGCTGCATTATGATTGGGGGAAAGTAACCAGTCAAAGCAGATATTGATGAGATTTCCAATTTCGGAAGACGGGAGAGGGGACCTGGATAAAATATGCAGTGAATGTCTTCTCAAAGCATCATGACAGAATTCAGGTAATAGCCTGGCGATCATTTCAAGGTGCCGGTTGATTATTTCCGGATTTTCAATCGAATATAAGTCAATAGCCCAGAGAATTCTCCTGCTGCAGGGTTCTTCATTTGATAAATATATGTGGATTAGTTCGTTATGCCATTCCGGATGTTGTCTCAGGATCTCAACCAGCCTGTCGGTATGGGCGCGACCCTGGGAGGAATTAATAATCTTTTTCAACTCCGAGCGTAACCGATCATCTATCTTATGGTCTGATATATAGTTCATTGGACCTGCGTTCTCATTTATTTGGCCTGTTTCAGCCCAAATTTATAAAGAATTTCATAAATACAAAAATCTTGTTTTACTTTTGCATGAAATATGAAACCTAAGTGAGTTACATAGAGTAAAAAACATCAAAGCAAGTGATTTACAATTAAAATAAAAGTCATGAAAATCAAGTATAGTGATCTCATTGAACAAACGTTTGAGTTTCCGCAGCCTGAATTTCAGGTGATTGACAATGAGTTATATTTTCATAAAGTTTCATTAATGGATGTTATTAAACAATATGGAACCCCATTAAGAATCACTTACCTTCCTAAAATATCCCAGCAGATACAAAAGGCAAAGCGTTTGTTTAATGTTGCAATGGCTAAAGTGGATTACCAGGGTGATTATCACTATTGTTATTGTACCAAAAGCAGCCATTTCAGTTTTGTGATGGAAGAAGTCCTTAAGAATGATGTCAACATTGAGACTTCATCAGCTTTTGACCTTCCCCTGATACATGATTTGTATAAAAGGGGGCTGATCAAGAAAGAAAAATACATCATCTGCAATGGTTTTAAGAGGCCTCAGTATATTGAACATATCCTTGACCTGGTGCACAACGGCTTTGTCAACACGATCCCTGTACTCGACAGCCTTCTTGAGATTGACAAATACGAGGAGAATCTTAAAACAAAGATGAAAGTCGGCATACGTATTGCCTCTGAAGAAGAGCCAAAGTTTGATTTTTATACTTCGAGGTTAGGCATCAGGTACAATGACATTGTTCCGTTTTATATGGACAAATTGAGGAATAATCCCAAATTTGAATTGAAGATGCTGCATTTCTTCATCAATACAGGGATCAAGGATACCGCTTATTACTGGAATGAATTGAATAAATCGGTTTCGGTTTACTGCGAACTCAAGAAAGTCTGTCCTGAGCTTACGGGATTGAACATCGGAGGCGGATTCCCTATAAAGAACTCGCTGGAGTTCACTTACGACTATGAATACATGGCCGAAGAGATCACGGCCCAGATCAAAAACATCTGTGAAAAGAATGAGGTGCCTGAACCTGATATTTTTACTGAATTCGGATCATTCACCGTAGGCGAATCCGGCGCTATACTTTTCAGCGTGGTAGACCAGAAGAAGCAGAACGACCGTGAAGCCTGGGATATGATTGACAGTTCATTTATAACAACCCTGCCCGATACCTGGGCTATCAACCAGAAATTCATTCTCTTGTCAATAAACAACTGGGATTCGGAGTATGAGAGGGTGTTCCTTGGCGGGCTTACCTGCGACAGCGAGGATTACTACAATGCCGAAGGCCATACCAACGCCGTGTTCCTTCCTAAATTTACAAATGAACCTCCGCTGTACATTGGGATGTTCCATACCGGGGCTTACCAGGAATCACTGGGCGGTTACGGAGGAATACAGCATTGCCTGATCCCGGCACCCAAGCATGTTCTCATCGACCTTGATGAAAATGATGAAATCTTTACGAAATTGTTTTCAAAGGAGCAGAGTTATAAATCAATGCTGAAAATTCTGGGGTATTGATTACCTTTGCAAAGCGGAATCAGCAATCATTAAAATTTTTAATTATGGCAAAAAAATCCAAGCAAAAGCTCGAATACCTGAAAAATGTCGTCAGGCATATCGATATCAAATCGTTTGATTCTACCCCCATCATCAATTCGATGAGGGATATGTCGTTTACCTCCAGGGATACTGCTTCTGCAGCAGATATCCTTAACCGGATGGTAAAAGAGAAAGGCTGCACCGTCTTCCTGACTATTGCCGGCAGTACCAGCGCAGGAGGGTGCATGCAGGTTTATGTGGATATGGTAAAGAACAATATGGTGGATGCCATCATTGCCACCGGCGCAACTATTGTCGACATGGATTTTTTTGAAGCTCTCGGGTATAAACATTATAAAGGGAATCCTGTAGCTGACGATAAGGACCTCCGCAAACATTATATCGACAGGATCTACGACACTTACATTGATGAGGAGGAACTTCAGAATTGCGACCTGACAATTAAAAAGATCGCAGACAAACTGGAGAAACGGCCGTATTCTTCCAGGGAATTTATCCGTGAGATGGGTAAATGGCTTGTAAAGAATTCGAAGAAACCCGACAGCCTTGTGCAGGCCGCATACGAACATAATGTTCCCATCTTTTGTCCTGCTTTCAGCGATTCAAGCGCCGGCTTCGGATTGGTTGCCCACCAGTGGGAAAACCCCAAATCTCATGTCTCTATTGATTCTGTAAAAGATTTTCTTGAACTCACAAAAATAAAAATGGCTTCCAAGTCATCGGGACTGTTTATGATCGGAGGCGGAGTTCCCAAGAATTTTGTCCAGGATACCGTTATTTGCGCCGAGGTGCTTGGAAAAGAAGTCGGCATGCATAAATATGCAGTTCAGATCACCGTCGCTGATCCCCGCGACGGGGCCTGTTCAAGCTCAACCCTGAAAGAAGCTGCTTCATGGGGTAAGGTTGATACTGTTTACGAACAGATGGTTTATGCAGAGGCAACAAGCGTTCTGCCGCTTATCATCAGTTATGTTTACCACAAGAAAGACTGGAAAAAAAGGGCAAAGTACGAATGGACGAAGATGCTGGATAAATAAATGCGAAAAGCGAAAAGCGAAAGTATTTTCGCTATTTCGCTATTTCGCCATTTCGCTTTTTAATATCGTAGCCATTTCCACAATTCCCTGTAATTAACCTTTTTGCCGTACATTAATATACCAGTGCGGTAAATTTTTGCGGCCATCCAGGTCGTACCAAGGAAAGCGAGTATAAGCATTGCCATTGAAAGGGCAACCTGCCAGTATGGGACTCCGAACGGGATCCTGATCATCATTGCAACTGGAGATGTTAAGGGGAAGACAGAGAACCAGAAAGCAACCTGTCCTGAAGGATCCTGTATGAAAAACTGGGCCATCACCATTGAAAGTATAAGCGGGACTGTTATCGGCAGCATAAACTGCTGGGTGTCCGATTCGCTGTCAACCGCACCCCCTATGGCAGCGAACAGTGAAGCGTACATCAGGTAACCAAAAAGAAAGAAGAACAGGAACGCTCCTATCATCACAGGGAAATTGACAGAACCAAGAGCCTCGATAACCACGTTCACCCCTTCATCCCTTCCTTTAGATGATGCAGTTGAATCGGGGAGGGGGAGGTTGTCGGGATTGTACTTTGCCACATTCTGCATCATTGCCTGGCCTGCAGTATGCTTATCAGCTGATTTCCCTGCAAAAGTTGAAGTTACAACGGTAACAATACCGAAGGTCAGGACTACCCAAAGCAGAAATTGTGTAAGACCTACCATTCCCACACCAACTATTTTCCCCATCATCAGCTCAAATGGTTTAACTGATGAAATGATGACTTCGATAATGCGATTGGTCTTTTCTTCAATAACTCCCCTCATTACCTGGGAGCCGAACATGAAAATAAAGAAATATATGAGAATGCCTGCAAACATACCAAGCACCATGCTGATCTCGGTATAACTTTTCTCTTCCTTCCCGCCATCAGTGATCTTGATGGTATTCACGTCCACGTTTGTCTTAACGGAACGCAGAATGTCTTCGACATTGATCGGATTTTTCTTGTCGGTTTGCAGGTCCCTTAGCTTTGCTTCCAGCTTCATATCCTCAACCTGTTTGGTCATCACGTTGCGGATATAGCTTTTAACGTTTATAGCGACATTGCTTTCGGCATATAAAATCGCATTGCTTGGAATGCTCACTTCTGTTTTAGGGATGAACAGCAAGGCGTAATCCCCGCTTTTTACAAAGTTCGATTTTGCAGATCCTATATCAGAGCTCAGGTAGTGGAACTTTATGTTATCGGTATCCCTGAACTTTCCGAAGAAGATGCCGGTCTGGTCTATGACAGCCACTGTTTTAAGTTCATTTCCGCGGGTCGCCATATATATGGGTACTATCATGATGGCTGCCATCAGAAGTGGCCCCAGGATGGTCATAACCATAAAAGACTTTTTCCTGACACGGGTCAGGTATTCGCGCTTGATGATCAGGATGATTTTATTCATATCAGGCTTGATGAATAGTTTCGGAATTTTTTTCGGTGACAACCCTTATGAAGATGTCGTTCATACTGGGGATGATCTCGCTGAAAGAATGCAGCATTACGTTGGGCAGCAATGCATTGATAAGCTGGTTCGGATTTGATTCGGCAGGGATCCTGATGCCGGCCATCTTCAGGTCATGGTCATTCCACTCCCTGATGATCTGAAAAGCAGGAGGTAGTACGCTTTCAAGACTTCCCTGGAAATCTTTATAGGATATTTCAAAAGAATTAGTCTTATACGTCTTTTTAATATCCCTCATCGGGCCGGCAAGCAACACCTTTGCGTTGTTTATGAGGGCAATATGAACTCATAACTCCTCTACAGAGGCCATGTTATGTGTCGAAAATATTACTGTCGCCCCCTTTTCTTTCTGGGCTATGATTTCATCTTTGAGCATACTGGCGTTGATTGGGTCAAACCCGCTGAACGGCTCGTCAAAGATCAGCAGCTTTGGCTCATGGATGATGGTGACCAGGAACTGGACTTTTTGCTGCATCCCCTTCGAAAGTTCTTCGACTTTTTTATTCCACCAGGACTTCATCTCGAATTTGTCGAACCAGTGCATCAGCCTCTTATGGGCTTCCTGTTTACTCAATCCCTTGAGCTGGGCCAGGTACATTGCCTGTTCCCCGACCGACATTTTTTTATACAATCCACGTTCTTCGGGGAGGTAGCCGATATTGTAGATATCGTTGGGCTTCAGTTCCCTCCCGTTCAGGAAGAGCTGGCCTTCATCGGGAGCGATGATCTGGTTTATAATACGAATAAAGGTAGTCTTTCCGGCTCCGTTCGGTCCGAGGAGGCCGAAAATACTGCCTTCCGGTATTGAAATATTAACCTTGTCGAGAGCTTTGTGGCCGGAAAACTGTTTGGAGATATTCAGGGCCGAGAATAATTCCATAAAAATCGGGGTTAAAGTTGGAGGTGGGAGATTTCAGGTTAGACTGTTTTTCAGGCTTCAGGTTACGTCACAAAACGTAAAAAATATATGGGATGTCTAAATTTGTACATTGTAAATGGTACATTGTACATTCTTTTCCAGGCTACTCAAATATGTCTTTCATCCTGCTGAAGAACCCTTTTTCCTTTTCTGTGGGATTCGGATGGAAATTGGTTGATTTTGCCAGTTTTTCAAGAATGGCATGTTCCTCTTTTGACAATACTTTCGGGGTCCAGACGTGGATTGTCATCAGGAGATCCCCCCTGCCTTCATAGGAATTCACGCTGGGCAAGCCTTTGCCTTTCAGCCTTACAACCTTTCCCCCCTGGGTGCCGGCTTCGATCTTGACCTTTATCTTGCCGTCAATGCCCGGAATTTCCGCACTGGAACCTAATGCGGCTTCAGGAACCGAGATATATTGGTTGTAAAGAAGGTTATTCCCGTCCCTTACAAGGTCGGAATGCTTTACTTCCTCAATCTGGATCAGCAGGTCACCAGCAACACCACCCCTGGCGGCGGCATTTCCTTTGCCACTCATCGAAAGCTGCATGCCTTCACCTACACCTGCAGGTATTTTTATCGTAATGATCTCTTCACCTTTGATGATCCCGTTCCCGCTGCAATCAAGGCATTTATCTGTAATGACCTTGCCTTCACCCCCGCAATGCGGGCAGGTGGATGTGCTTTGCATCTGGCCAATGAAAGTTGAAGTGACCCTGGTCACATGCCCCGAACCTTTGCAGGTTGAACAGGTCTGGTATGCGCTGCCGCTCTTTGCGCCCGTCCCCCTGCATGTTACGCAGGCTACATACTTATTGACCTTGATCTTTTTCTCCACCCCATGGGCAATTTCTTCAAGTGTCAGTTTGACCCTGACCCTGAGGTTGGAACCTCTGTTGACTACTCGACCGCCCCTGCGCCCGCCTCCTCCGAAAAACGATGAAAAAGGATCGTCAAAACCACCACCGAAAATATCTCCGAAATGCCTGAAAATATCTTCCATGTTCATTCCGCCGCCATATCCTCCGAAACCACCTCCGTTACCCAAACCTGCATGACCGTATTGATCATACCTCTGGCGTTTTTCCGGATCACTAAGGATTTCATACGCTTCGGCCGCTTCCTTGAAATTCTCTTCCGACTCTTTGTCGCCGGGGTTTTTATCAGGATGGAAACGGATAGCCTGCTTGCGGTATGCTTTTTTTAGCTCTTCAGGCGTGGCGTTCTTATTTACCTCCAGTATTTCGTAAAAATCGCGTTTTGTTGTCATAAGCCTACCACCACCTTTGCATAACGGACCACTTTCCCATTCAATAAATACCCTTTTTCAATCTCATCCATAACCTTATTCTTCATTTTTTCATCCTGGGCAGGAATATTGGTAATAGCTTCATGAAAATCGGTGTCGAAAGGTTCACCAACAGTTTTCATCTGTTCAAGCCCCTGGCTTGACATCACAGTAATAAATTTATTGAAAATCAGGATTATACCTTCCTTCAGAGCCTCGGCGTTCTCTGTGGAGCCGAAAGCCTTGACAGCTCTTTCAAAATCATCCAGAACAGGTAATAATTTAACCACCAGGTCTTCGGATGCATTTTTACGGATATCCACTATATCTTTCAGGGTGCGCCTGCGGTAGTTGTCAAAATCGGAATAAAGTCTCAGGTATTTATCGTTGAGTTCATCCAGCTTTGCTGTAAGATCCCCGCTTTCCTCATCCGTTGAGCTGTCCAAAACAGCAGAACTGTCTGCAGTTCTGCCAGATTCCTTCTCCGCCTGGGTGGCCTCCTGTTTTTCTTTTTCTTCTTTGTGTTCTTTTTTAGACATAGCAGTATAATATGAATCGGGATTCTCTGGATGATATCAAAAAATTTGCCAAAGGGAATTTTGCGCCAAAATGTCAGGAATTGATGCGTTTTATTGAGGCGCCGAGATTCTGGAGCCTGACATCTATTTCCTGGTAGCCCCTGTCGATCTGTTCAATATTGTCGATAATGCTTTTTCCCTGGGCCGAAAGGGCTGCAATGAGCAAAGCAACGCCTGCTCTTATATCGGGGGATGACATCCTGATACCCCTGAGCGGATATTTATGATCGAGGCCTATTACCGTGGCACGGTGGGGGTCGCAAAGAATAATCTTTGCTCCCATATCGATAATCTTATCTACAAAAAACAACCTGCTCTCAAACATTTTCTGATGGATGAGCACGCTGCCCCTGGCCTGGGTGGCAACGACAAGCACTATACTGATGAGGTCGGGGGTGAAGCCTGGCCATGGAGCGTCCGCAATGGTCATGATGGAGCCGTCCATGAACGACTCAACCTCATAAAAGTCCTGTTGGGGAACAAAAATATCATCACCTTTAAACTCCAGCCTGATTCCCAGACGGCTGAACACATCGGGTATAGGCCCAAGGTGTTGTATGCCTGCATTTTTTATCGTGATCTCAGAACCAGTCATGGCAGCAAGCCCGATAAAGCTGCCCACTTCTATCATGTCGGATAGAAGGGTATGTACGCATCCGCCAAGGCTGTCAACACCATCGATAAAAAGAAGGTTTGATCCGATACCCCTGATCTTTGCACCCATCCTTTCAAGCATCAGGCAAAGCTGGTAAATATAGGGTTCGCAGGCTGCGTTGAAGATGGTTGTGGTTCCTTTTGCAAGAACCGAAGCCATAATGATGTTGGCTGTACCTGTAACCGAAGCTTCATCAAGAAGCATGTAAGTCCCTATCAGATCAGGAGCTTCAACACTGTACAACCCTTCATCAGGGTCGTATGTGAATTTTGCCCCCAGTTTGCCAAGGCCTGCAAAATGGGTGTCGAGCCGCCTGCGGCCGATCTTATCCCCGCCAGGGAGGTAAACGAAACCCTTTCCGTAACGCGACAGCATAGGTCCAAGGATCATGATTGATCCCCGAAGGCTGCCCACCTTTTCGCGGAACTCCTTTGTCTGCAGGTAATCGAAATTGATCTCACCTGCTTTGAAAGTAGCCGATGATCCTGACCTGGTGATGGTTACACCTAATGAAGCAAGGAGGTCGATAAGCTTGTTAACGTCCCTGATCGCGGGGATATTATGGATGGTTACCTCTTCTTTGGTAAGAAGACAGGCACAGATCACCTGGAGAGCTTCATTTTTGGCTCCCTGAGGAGTGATCTCCCCGCGAAGCTGATGGCCTCCGGTAATCTCGAAAGAACTCATTGCTGAGGACGGTTCTTGTTCCTGGGATTATTGTATTTGCCGTTGGGATTCGGGCGGAATGGTTTTCTTTTCTTGTTGAGGCCAAGGATATCGTTGGTATGCTGGAATTTAAAATCCTGTTTCAGCTTGGCTTTTCCTCCCGATAATTTGTCGAGGTGCAGTTCAATAAGTGTATCGTCAACAGATTCGCGGTTCCAGTTCAGGTATGATTTCTTCATATGCTGGGCAATAGCGTGCACCAGTGAGTCCTTCTCAGTGCCGTCCTCATAATCAACAGCTTTTTCAAGCATGAGGGCAATGTTTTTGCCATAGTGCCGGAATTGAATATCCTTATCGTGGTACTGCAGTTTTTCGGGCTTGAGGCTGGTGGATAAAGGAGGAGGAGGGGGGTAGGGAGCATCTACATCCAGCTTGAAATCAGAGATGATGTACATATGATCCCAGAGTTTATGTTTGAAGTCGGAGGTCTCTTTGGCTGCGGGGTAAAGCTGTCCCATTACATTGATGACGAATTTGGCAGCTTTTGTCCTTCTTTCCTTGTCGTCGATTGAACAAAGGTACTGTATCATCTTTTGCACGTTTCTTCCATATTCAGGAATGACCATCTGGTCACGGGCGGTATTATATTCCATTTTTTAAAAATTTCTGCAAAGATACAACTTATTCGGCTATCCTGAGCCTGGCGAATTTAAGCAGGAGCTGCTTCTGGCCAATGCCTGGGAAAAGCACGGTGGCTTTTTTGTTCGGACCTGAGCCTTCGATATTTGTCACCTTGCCTCTGCCGAATCGTTCATGTTCCACGTCCATACCTGTTTTGATATCTTCGATCTCGGCCGGCGGGATGGCAGATATGGCAGGATTTACCGGAGGCACAGGCTGTTTCACCGGTGGTTTTGGAGAAGGTTCATTCGCTGACGGGCCTGAGGATTTCCTGTCGGGGAATTTCCTCGGCGGGAGGTTCAGCCCGTCGAGCATGTTCGAAAAGTTGTCGGCCGAAATGAAACTCTCTTTTTTCTGCACCGGCCTTTTCGGCATATCAATCAGTTTTTCGGGGATTTCCGAGATGAACCTGCTGGGCTCGCACATGGTGAGGTTTCCCCAGCGGTAGCGGTTCTCGGCAAATGCAAGGGTCAGCTTCTCCCTGGCCCTGGTGATTGCGACATAGAACAGCCTGCGTTCCTCTTCGAGGTCGGTTCTTGAATTCATCGATTGTATCGAAGGGAAGAGGTTTTCCTCCAGGCCTGTGATAAACACATAGGCAAATTCGAGCCCTTTTGACTGGTGAATGGTCATCAGCAAAACCCTGTCCGTATCATCCTTGTCTCCGAAATCGGCATCAGTAAGGAGGGCGACATCCTGAAGGAATTCATCCAAAGTACGTACCACATTCTCCTCTATCTCACCTGTCTCCAGGTTGGTTCTGGGGCTTTCGGTAAATTCCTTTATAGCATTCATGAGTTCTTCAAGGTTCTCGAAGCGGCTTACACCTTCGGGAGTCTTGTCCTCATGCATTTCCCTGATCAGGCCCGAGGAAGCTGCGATATGCTTGGCCATCTCAAATGCGTTCTTGGTCTTGATCAGGGCGCCGAAGCTTTTAATCATGGTGATGAAACCTGTCACTTTGGCCCAGGTGCTTTCGGGGAACCTGAACGAGGCAGGAGGCGTCTCTATGAGGTCGTACAGGCTTTTTTTATGCTCATCAGCCAGAACGATAAGCTTCTCCACCGTTGTTTTTCCTATACCCCTGGCAGGATAATTGATCACCCTCAGCAGGGCGTCTTCATCCCTGGGATTGATCGCCAGCCTGAAGTAGGAGAGCATATCCTTGATCTCCTTTCTCTGGTAAAAGGAAAGGCCGCCATAAATCCGGCACGGGATATTGAGTCTCCTCAGGGCCTCTTCCATCACCCTCGACTGTGAATTGGTGCGGTAAAGAATGGCAAACGCCGAATTCGGCAGCTGGTGGTTCATCTTGTTCTCGAAGATGGACTGGGCGACCAGGTTACCTTCCTCGTTATCAGTTGAGGCATGCAACAGTCCGATCTTTGCCCCGCTATCGTTGTCGGTCCATACTTCCTTGAATATCTGGTTCTTGTTATTGGTAATGACCTGGTTTGCAGCCTCCACTATGATTTTTGTTGAACGGTAGTTCTGCTCCAGCTTGAATACTTTATGGTCGGGATAGTCATTCCTGAAATTCAGTATGTTCTGGATATTCGCTCCGCGGAAGGCGTAAATGCTCTGGGCGTCATCTCCCACAACACACAGGTTCTCATTATTCGCGGCAAGTTTTTTTACTATAAGGTACTGAGCATAGTTCGTAGCCTGGTACTCATCGACGAGGAGATACCTGAATTTATGCTGATATTTGATAAGAACGTCAGGGAAGTCGCGAAGAAGGACATTCGTGTTAAAGAGAAGGTCGTCGAAGTCCATGGCAGAGGAGCGCCTGAGGCGGTTCTGGTATTGGAGGTAGATCTTCCCTGTCATCGGTTTCCCTGCTGCATTGTCATATTCCTGTATCTCAGGATTGCCCTGGTATTCTTCCGATGATATCAGGCTTGTTTTGGCTGCGGATATTCTTTGGGCTACATAGCCTGCCTGGTAAAGCTTCTCATCCAGGTTGTTCTCTTTGATCAGGTTCTTTATCACTCTCTTCGAGTCGTCGGAATCGTAGATCGTATAATTGGACGGATACCCCAGCCGGTGCCCTTCTATCCTCAGTATCCTCGAAAAGACCGAATGGAAAGTCCCCATCCACACGTTCCTGGCTTCGCTGCTGGCCACCATGGTATGGATGCGCTCGGTCATTTCCCTTGCGGCTTTGTTTGTAAAGGTAAGGGCAAGGATGTGAAATGGATCTACTCCCAGTTCAAGAAGGTAGGCGACCCGGAATGTCAGCACCCTGGTCTTGCCGGAGCCTGCGCCGGCAATAACCATCACCGGGCCTTCTGTTTCAACAACGGCCTGGCGCTGGGCTTCATTTAATTGTTCAAGGATTCCCGACATGTTTTTAAATCCGGGCAAAGGTAATAGAATACCATTCTTACCTGAGAGTTGTGAAAAACTATTTGCCTGATTTACCACTTACCCGGCAAAAAGTCACGCTTACTCGTCAAAAGACCTCAGGATAATTTTAAAATTCGCCCCACTTACTTGCAAACCGGATGCACTTACCTTAAAAACCGGCACAATGTCCTTCATAAAGGAGTCACATTTACTTATTTAATAGCCACAGTTAAGGCAAATACAGCGACAGATGCCAATTATGGCTTTCCCTGAGAAGCTGGCTGATATACATTTGCATCATGAATGAAAAGTTTTCAACCATTGTCAATATGAAAAAATATCTTATAAAACCAGGTTTTCTTTTTATTATTATAGGGCTGCTTTTCTTCAGTTGCAAAAAAGACTTTAATACTGCAACACCCGACCAGTCCTCAAATAATATTAAGTCGTTTTTTGACATGAAAGCCTCATCAGGCTTCAACTGGAAGACTACCCAGAGCATAAGCCTTGAATTATCATCCGCAACCAGATCTTACGTATTGATCAAATCAACATCATCGGGGATCACTTATTATAAAGCGCTTATTCAGCCTTCTGTAACATATAAAACCGTGATAACCATTCCTGCCTACGAAAAGGATCTGACATTTGATGTCAATGGTACACCTAGTTTAATAAAGATTGAAAATAATAAAATCGTTTATTCTTTCTGAATATAAAGATCTGTATAAATGAAAACAATTATGAAAATGATCAAGCAAGCAAAGACCTGGACAACGGTAATGATATTTGCGATGATTTCATTTTCCTCCGCCACTTCTTTTGCACAGCTTAAGTCGGTCTGCGATATTTATAAAGCTATGGGCGGCGGATATTCTTCGACAATCACCTCGGTTGTTTGCAATCAATCGGATCATTCACATACCATCACACTTACAGTTCAGAACGACGGATGTTCCGATCCCGGCTGTAAAGCAATTTCTTCATATGCAGTGCAGGCGGCAACAGGAACTTATTCCAATGTGAGCGTAAGTATTTTATATGGAGGAATGTACTATGCCAGTATTAACATGGGCCCTTCATTAAGCGGCGAATCTTTCACGGGATTCAGGATTGAAGGTATCGGGGGGCTTGGAAACGGCCATGTCGGAGTCTTTAAAGTGACTTACACTTTGACAGGATTGCTCCAGGATCAGCAGATTGCTGCTCACGGAAGCAGTTCATCCTTCAACACAAATTTTCTTATCCAGGATTTCCAGAATGTGATGACCTGTTATAATACCGATTGCAGCGGGGGAGGCCTGGTTGGACCAACAGCTTACAATGACAACGCCACAACACTTCAGAACACGCCTGTAATCATCAATGTTCTGGCAAATGACGTTGCCGGTTCCGGAGCTCTTGTCCCTTCAACAGTTACGTTTATTGCAGGCACAGAACCCAACCCTTCTTCTGTAGGTACTTTCACAGTCAACCATGTTACAGGTGCTGTAACATTCACACCGGTCGCAGCTTTTACAGGAGTTGCTACTATATCTTATAAGGTTTGTGATGTGAACAGTTTATGCAGTACAGCTGTTATAACTGTGACTGTGACGGCCGTTGTTCTTCAGCCACCTGTTGCAGTGAACGATAATGCAACCACTCCGCTTAATACGCCAGTAAACATAACTATACTTACGAATGATATTCCAGGTTCAGGAGCACTTGTGCCTTCCTCGGTCACCTTTGTCGGCGGGACTGCACCTCCGGTCTCCACAGGAATATTTACAAAAAATCTGTCAGGGTTGGTCACCTTTACACCTGCCAATGGGTTTACAGGGACGGCAACCATTCATTACACAGTATGTGACGTCAACTCGCTTTGTGCATCGGCTATCATAACAGTTATCGTGAGTGGTGGCGGAGGATGCCCCGGAGACCAGGACTGCGACGGTTGCACTGATAATGTGGATGATTATCCGGCCGATCCCACCCGTTGCTTCAATAATTACTACCCCGCTTCAGGGAACGGAACCCTGGCTTATGAGGACTTATGGCCTTCAAGAGGTGATTACGATTTGAATGACGTCGTTGTGGATTATCGTTTTAACACCATCACAGACCATAATAACAATGTCGTGGAAATTTACGGAACCTTCGTGCTTAAAGCCTCAGGCGCCTATTTCCACAACGGATTCGGTTTCCAGATCCCTACCGTTAATGTGGATCCAGCAAATATAACCGTGACAGGATACAATCTTTCACATTCATTCATATCCCTGAACAGTCATGGACTTGAAAATGGACAGGCAAAGCCGACCATAATTGTTTTTGATGATTTTCTTGGCCTTATGCCGAATCCGAATTGCGGAACCGGTGTAAATACGACACCCGGATGTGCTTATGTAAATCCTGTTACTATCACAGTACATATAACTTTCAGCAGTCCGGTATACCAGATGTCGCAAACCAATATTGAAAATTTCAATCCATTCATTTTTGTTGATCAGGTAAGATCCCATGAGGTTCATCTGCCCGATTATACTCCGACAAGCCTGGCAGATCCGACTTTATTCAACACTTTAGATGACAATTCTATCCCTTCTGCCAATAAATTTTATAAAAGCGCGAACAACCTTCCATGGGCTATCAATATTTATGAAAGTTTTGCTTATCCCAAGGAAAAAATTGACATCATCCATACCTACCTGCATTTCACAGACTGGGTTACAAGCGGGGGGATGTTATATCCCGACTGGTACCAGGATAAACCGGGATATCGCAATACATCCAACATCTACACTCACTAACAGCATAAACTCAGTATATATAACCTTTAAAAATCTATCATCAATCAAAAACAAAAAGAAATGAAAAAGTTAGTATTAAGTCTTGCAATTCTTGGGTTAATCCTGGCGCTTGCAAGCTGCAACAAAAGCAAGAATGACGGCACAAACCCCCAGCAGGTTTCGCAGGGAGTCAGCTTCTCCATCATCCCTGGTACAAACCCGGGTGGACTAAAGTCGGATTGTTTTTCAACAACTGCAAGCTATGCTAAAGTATGGCTCAGTGTCGGAAACACTCCTTATAACAATGGTAGCCCTATCCAGGTTGACATTTTCTACCTGACAGGGGTGCCTTACACCAATTCAATCCAGTTACCTCCGGGAACCTACACTGTGACTGATTTTATTATTTATAATGACAATCAGACACCGAATAACACAGGCGACGATATCGTTCTGGCAGCAGCTCCTCATACAGGTTCAACCTATGCACCTTATGTTGAACATCCGCTCACGATTAGTTTTACTGTTCAGGCTTTCAAAAAGCTGAATCAACCGGTTGATTGCATTTGTTACCAGCCAAGTAACTACACTGACTTCGGATTTGTTTTCTTCCAGTTACATGATGTCACCCTCAGGATGCAGCCATTCTTTGGTGACCTTTGTACCAAGGATTTCACTCATTATACAGGTTCACATTATGCTTCTCAAACTTCAGGGCTTCAACCTGACATGCCGGCTATATTCCAGATCCAGGTACTGAGGGAAGGCAACGTGATGGGTACCTTTAGCAATGACAGTACAGGCTGGTACGGAGAAGGACGCCCGATGAAAGTATATTATGCCGACAGGGCAGGGATCGTTGATCATTTTGAATTCAGATTATCGGTCCTGGTTAAAACAGGAAGCACTTTCAGCTTTGTTTATTTTACAAGCTGGTTCATCACTGATGCAAATCGCATAACCGATCCCGATAACAATGGCGTTATTGACTTCTCCATTGGCTTCTGCAACCCTAACGCAGATTATGTGCTGCCTCCGTACCTTGACATTCCTTCAACCTGCACATATACGATTTCAGCCTTCCCAGGTGCAAATAACGGATACGTCAGTGCAACACTGGGTAACTTTTCAAACGTCTATGCCGATATGTCAACCGGTACGTTCCCCTCATATTGTGTCGAGACTGCCTACACCATTACTGTTGGTAATACTTACAACATGAATGTATTTTCTTCCTTGTATCCCAATGCAACAGGTTTCCCAAGCTGGGCACAGAACAAACCATGGGATAAACTCAACTGGCTTATCAACCATCTTAGCTGGTACCCGGGATATACAATGTCGGACCTCCAGGGCGCAATCTGGGTGTTGGAGGAAAGCTGGAACGGTACTCCTTCAGAAAGTTATGTCAACTGGCCTTTGAGTACTATAGGTGCCAGTATGGTAACAGGTGCAGGCGCCAACGGAGCAGGGTATAAAGTACCTGTAGGCGGATGGGCATGTGTTGTCTTCATTGATCAGAATCCAGCCAACGGCACACATACTCAAACCATGTTTGTACAGGTTGATCCTTGATCCAAATAAAATCGAATAAAAAAGTAACAGAAGCAGCATCCTTCGGGATGCTGCTTTTTCCCCAAATATCAAAGTTCATTACAGAATACAATGCCAGTTAAGTGCAACCTCCGGAGCTATCAGATAAAACTATGAAAAAAACAATATCAATACTGTTTGTTCTTTCATTAGTCCTGGTATTTTCAGGTTGTAAAAAGTTTCTTACCGACGGAATAAGCACACAACAGGATACCCAGGGAGTCAGTTTCTCAATCGCTCCCGGTTCAGGCACCGGCGGGTTGAAATCAGATTGTTTTTCAACGACAGCAAGCTATGCAAAATTGTGGCTTACTGTGGGGAATGCCGCTTATAACAACGGAAACCCCATTCAGGTTGACATTTTCTACATAAGCGGGATCCCATATACTAATTCAATCCAGTTAGCCCCTGGAACATACACACTTACTGATTTCCTCATCTACAATGATAACCAAACGCCTGCTAATACCGCTGATGACGTTGTTTTGGCAGCTACTCCTCATACAGGATCAACCTATGCCCCTTATGTTACACATCCGCTGAACATAACTTTTACGGTTAGCAAGTTTGCCAAGCTTATGCAGCCAATAGAATGCGTATGCTACCAGCAAAGTAATTACACAGATTTTGGATTTACGTTCTTCCAGATCCAGGAAGTAACCGTCAGGCAGCAGGCTTTCTTCGGAGACCTTTGTGTTCTGCATATCTCTGATTATATTGGTTCCTTGTATCAACAACAATCTGCAGGATTACAACCCGATATGCCTGCAATTTTCAAAATTGAAGTCTGGAGGAACGGTACCATGATGAGTACCTTTGATAACTCGGCCTGGAAGGGCGAAGGCCAGCCCCTATTAGTTCAATACGCCGATCGCCAGGGTATCGTCGACAATTTCGAATTCAGGCTTAATGTCCTGGTCAAACAAGGCGCAGGGTTTAATTATACTTACGTCTGGAGCTGGTATGTATCGGATGCAACACCGATCATTGACCCTGATCATAATGGTGTGATCGACTTTGCAATCGGTTACTGTAACCCGGGCGCTGATTACCAGTTATCACCGTGGATAAACCTGCCCCCGACTTCTACCTATACCATCACGGGAAACTACGGGCCAGGTTCATCAGGTACCTTTATAAATGCATCATTAAGCAATGTTCCTGCAAATTACTTTTTCGGCAACAGCAACTGCTCTTCCTGGTGCATTGACTATAATTTTTCACTGAATAAAAACACGGCCTATTACATGGTTGTGTACTCATCCTTATATCCCAACCTGCTCCCCACTTTTGCCAAAACAAAACCATGGGATAAAATAAACTGGTTACTGAACCACCTCGATGCCTACAACGGATACCGCTGGTATGATGTTCAGGGAGCCATATGGACCTTATACGGATGGACCGGCCCGACTAAAACCGGCGTTCAATATCCCTTAAGGAGCCTGGGAAATCAAATGGTGACAGATGCCAACGCAAACGGGGGTGGTTACAAAGTCCCCTCCGGAGGAAATGCCTGCGTTATTTTTATTGCTTCAGGTACCCCTGATAACGCTTCCTCAGCGAATGTAGAAGTCATCATCATTAAATTGGATTCCTGACGAACAGGAGGTGTTGAGAGCGTTTATAAAAAGGCTTTTTTTGATCTTCAGTGGATATGCCGACCAAATTGACCACCCTGTGCCGATTCATTTTACCGACCTTC
>JBAXBP010000057.1:0-18781 GCA_037141915.1 Bacteroidota bacterium
ATTATGCAGGCATGAGCGACGCAGCAACGTCAGCAGCGGTGCGTAAGTGCGAGCGCAAAAGGTTGTCACCGTAGCAGCGGTGTAAAGATGCAAGCGACAGGGGGCATGATGCTGCCGCGGGGTTCATGCCACGGATTTTTCATTACAAATCCCCCATTGCGGAAAGGGGCTTCTGGGGAAGGTTTGAAACATCAAAATGCAGGAATGCAAACAGGGACTGGAAGCCGAGGATTACCGGCAGGCCGGCGAGGATCACGGTTCCTGCTGTTGCAGGGTGCGAAGTAATAATACTTTCCGACCATTTATAAACCCCGAAAATACTTCCGAAGAGGATGAATATAAAGGCCAGTACCAACTCAAGCGAACCAATGTTGAAATCGCGAAGAAAGTAATTATAAAATAAG
Source organism: Bacteroidota bacterium (assembly GCA_037141915.1). GTDB lineage: Bacteria > Bacteroidota > Bacteroidia > Bacteroidales > FEN-979 > CAIRDP01. The sequence goes on from JBAXBP010000057.1 coordinate 405, forward strand.
CGTTTCAGCAAACGACTGAAGTACTTCAGCGGGAACTGGAAAGCGATCCTGTGAACTTTCAGGTTGCTTTCCTCATCCCCGTATTTCGCCCGCATCGGCATCTCAGCAACCACCGCCCTTATGGTGTTCAGTCTGAACAGAACGTCGCTTTCAAAGAAAAACCGTTTGTCGATCCTCCCGAGAGGCAGGCTCTCCAGGGCTTTACGGTGTATGGCAGTAAATCCGTTGCTGGGATCCATGAGGTTCCAGTAGCCGCTGGCTGCTTTGTTCATGAACGACACCCCCGAATTTCCAAGTTTTCGGAGGAAGGGCATCTGGCGTAGAAAATCCAGGTCGTAAAACCGGTTCCCTTTTACATAATCGGCCTGCGAATTCCGTAAAGGTTCTATCAGTCTGGGGATGAGCGATGGGTCCATCTGGCCGTCGCCATCAAGCTTTACAACAATAACGGCTTTTTCGGCAAGAGCTTGTTTGTATCCTGTCATAGTTGCCCCGCCCACTCCCTGGTTTTTCGAATGGGTAATGATCTTCACCCGGCTGTCGGTACAGTTCGCACGAACGAAATCACCGGTATGTTCAGGACAATGGTCATCCACCACATAGATCGCGTCGACTTCGGGGCCAATACCCGAAAGGACCTTCAGTATCTGGCCTTTCACCTTATAACTGGGAATTACAACCGCTACCATAATTTCCTCCTTAAGTTACTTCGGATCATTTGAAGCTGCTAAAATATTAATAATAAGGAAATCAATGATCAAATACCTTTGTGATCAGGGTAACAATTTACCATCCTCCTGTTCAAGAAAACCCCGGGCGATGAAATAATTATCCAAGGCGCCGGTTTCAGGTTTTTTAATGAAGATATAGATTTCGTATGGCCTGTCGCCGTATGTCATGATTTTTTGCTTTGGCCTGAATACCTTGATCAGCCTCATATACGGATCACGCATCACGGTATCAAAGGGGATACGGCATTCGTTTGGGCCAAAATGCGAGTCCCAGATATACACTGCGCCGAAAGGAATGGATGTAATTGAGGATGCATCCCACAACTGTAAGATTTTTTTATGGTTGTACGGATCGGAGTCGAGAAAATACGGGACGTTCAGATCATTATAAAACACAACCGGTATGGGTGAGAATTCTGATTTGACCCAGACTGCCGCTGTTTTGATCACCTTTTCCTCCTTGCTCAGGGCGAATGGATACCGGTAAGTCTTGAAGTTAAAGAAAAGGATCAGTAAGACCACCAGGATGTTGATCGCCAGCCTCAGCCAGCGCCTGTTGCCTGCAAGTTGCAATAACCAGGAAATCCCGTACAGGGCTATCATGGAGGCAAGCGGGATCACCCCTGCCGTTACCCGTATGAATCCCAGGGATCCCGCCCATCCTTTGAAATACATCCAGGAATGGAAAAAGTAATAAGCCAGAACCGGTAAGAGGAACATCATCAGAACCTCAGCGTACCTGTTGCGTTTTTCACTGGCGCCATTGAACATTCCTGCCACGAGTACGATTATGCCCAGGCAGATGAACAGTAAGTTGGCTGCGCCGAAGGTGGTATCGGTCTGGCGTATGAAGCTCCAGAAAGGTCCTGGCGTATGATATACCGCGTGTATCAGTGGATAGGGGTTATTCCGGATGACCCAGAACAGATCCTTATACTGCCAGGCGCCGATGATAGAGAAGAAAGCAAAACCAGATCCCAGGAAAATAATTGCTTTCCATTCTTTTCTCATCAGCAGGCCGAGAAACATGAAGGCTATCATGAAGTACCCTTCGGAACGTGCGAAAGGCAGGAAGGAGATCGCTATTGCAGCGGCGATATACCGGTTCGAGAAAAAAAGGTAAGCCGAAAAAATAAGCAAAAAGCCGAAGAGTATCTCGGTCATTGCGGTGAACAGCATAATCATGTAAAGGGGCGAAAAAACAAGGATGACGATGGCCATCCAGGGCTGACCCGCTTTCAGGATCTTTACGGTCTTCATCAGGAAAAATGCGCTGAGCGTACCCAGGATGATATTGAACACCTTAATCCCCTGGAACCCGAACAGGGCAAAGGGGGAAGCCAGTATGGTGTACATAGGCCGTCCCCAGGGATCCAGGAAAAGCTTTGGATAGGTCCAGGAGTATCGCGAGAGGAAATAATGGTTGATGTTGTCGGCCCCTCCGTAATAACCCTGCGAAAGGAATGACAGCACCATCAGCAGTATGAATACTGCTGCCAGCAGGATGTATTCAGGGTTTCGGAATCCACCGGGTTTCATGCCGCAGGAATTTAGAGAAAATTAGTCGTGTAAAATTACCGAACATCTTCAAACGGATAAGGAAAAACTTTAAGTTTGTCCCTGAAAAGAGGCAGCATTAATGAAAAGCAAAGGCAGATCGTACAGGAGGTTAGTTATTGTATTTCTTGTAATTCTTCTTGCGGGCGGGCTGGCATACCGGTATTTCCCTTTTTCAAAGATTCTCAGGGTCAAGGCAGGGAAAGCGATTTCGCAGATAGAGCCTGCCCCGACCGGTTCGGAACCCCCAAACAGCATTGCTTTCGACTTCGAAGTGGCCCGGGGCAAAGAAGTGCCTAACGGCATCGTGAGCGGGATGGCGCATTCGGGACAGTATGCGGCCAAGGCATTCGGCAAGAATTCGTTCACACCTGCCCTGGAAAGACTGGCAGGAGACCTTGGCACTTCAAAACTGGGTTACATCTCCATCTCGGCCTGGATTTATGTGAAGCCCGGAGGGGACCCGGTTTCGGCAGTCCTTGTTCTGGCTGCCTCAAATGCAGTGGGAGTGAATATCTGCTGGAAAGGCACAGCACTTAAAGACCCCGGGGTTCCCAGGGGAAAGTGGTTTAAGATGAACGGGCAGTTCGACCTGAGGGACGTCAAATTCAGCAAGGATACCAGGGTACAGATGTATTTCTGGAATAACAGCAGCACCGATATTTATGTGGATGACTATTACCTGGTGTACGGCGGACCGGCGCCCCGCAAGGGCGACACAACCTATGTAGACCTGACGAAAGGCCCTTATACCGCTAAATTCAATTACCCTCCGTTTCCTGTTGTCTGTATACGGATGGCGGATATCGGCGGCATTGGAGCTACCAGTCTTGCAACTGTCACCGAAGGCGTGCAGGAGTCAGTGTTACCATACTATCCCATGATCAGCGGCAGCTTTATTCCCGGGAACCCGGGCAGGGATGAGCTTTTCGTAATGCCTGCAGGCGGCCCTCCGGTCATTTACGCATATTGCGCCGAGTCAAAAGAATTTATCAAATCCAGGCTGGAAGTGCCGGTTCCTATGCCTTATGCCAAAGACGGGCAATACCTTCTGAAAGGCAGATTCAGCGGAGGGGATGCCGAGCAGCTGCTTTTCATCGGCGAAAAGTCCTGCTTTCTCTACCGGTTCAGCAGCAAAGGCGGGATATGCAGCAGCAAATCCGTTACCGGCACTGAATTGCTGTGGCAGAACGTGAAATTTGACAAGCAGGATTTTCATCCGAACAGGCAGTTGCTGGCCGAAGACTTTGACGGGGACGGGATCAGCGAGATCCTCGAATACAATGAAACCGGGGCCTGGAAAATGTTCAGGTTCCAGTTGAAAGGTAAAACGGGTGACTGGAACCTTGTAGCAGAAAGTCATGAAAGCACAGCCGGCTGGAGTGGTCCTGCAGGCCAGGTTCAGCTTACTGCTGCGCATTTTATTCCCGGCCGGACGCAGGCAGAAATCCTGGCAATTTCCAGGGATGAAAAAAACCGAAAATGTGCCTATACCTTCAGCTATTACAATGCTTCCGCTAAAACATTCACTTCATATTTTTCGCCAAAAACCGGGCTGTCTGGTAAAACCATCGGCATAGATACGCTCAAACCTGAAGACCATTTTTTCTGCGGAAATTTCGGGATCAATGCTTCTCCCATGCTGCTCCGTTATAACCGCGACTGGAGGTTCGACCTCAAGGAGATCAGGTTCAGCGATTCAACATACCATATCCTGAACAACCTCGATTTTGAAGGTTACACTGCCGACTATAACCCGAAGTACTATGAGGTGCTTAAGCTCATTCCCGGCCGGTTTACCGGGAACCAGGCTTCATTCATAGTGATTGGCCGCAATTGCAGGAATAAAGATTTTAACGGGATGGACTGTGAAGAGTATGAGAGCTTGACCGAACTACCCGATTTCATTTCGGTTTATTCATTTGTAAGACCATGAGGATGAGCTGCGACATACGTTATTACATTGCTGTGATCTGTTTGCTGGCCCTTGCCATTCTCAGTTCCTGTAAACCACAGGCAAAGACATCCGAAGTCAAAACAGAAAATTTTACCGTGAGGGATTTCAATCCTTCAACCAACCGGGACCTGTCACAGGTGCTGAGCCTTGATTACGAGGGGGCTTTACAATCAGGTTTTATCATACCTACGGTGAGGCAGACAAACGACGGATTTTTCGACCTGGAGTTCAGCATTAAGAACACACTGGACCATCCGCAGAAATTCGCATACAAGATCTATTACCAGAATGAATCGTATAAATTTCCCGAGGCAGATCCCCTCGACAGTCTCAGGCAGGGTGAGAATGCGTCGGAGAACTTTTACGGGAGCTGGGAGGATACTGTGTCGGGTTTCAGGGAAACTGAACTTATTGCAAGCGACAATTCGTTTCACAAGGTCAGCAGCCAGTTCAGGATAGTCGGGAATCCCAGGAATGAGAGGCGTTACTTCAACGGCCCGTCGAACGACCGCTTTAAACGCAACCCCAGGGTGGGAGAGTACAGTTTTATGCTTGTCGTGACATCACCTGAGAACCTTGGCAAAAACCTGGTTCCGGCGTATATTCAGTTCATCAACCGCACCTATAACGGTGAATTTGTGAATCCCTGGTATTTTTTCCTTTACGGGCAGGGGAAGCGGCTTTCGAACACTATGGTGAGCGTTTCACCTCAACGCCTGAAGGTGATGGCAAGCCCCGATCCCGGCAGCGGTATTTACATATCTCCCGTACATTTTAAAAAGGAATTTGTCGACAAGCACTCTACCACTTGCTGCGGACAGGACGACAAAATGTTTCAGAAAGCGGCTTTCGGGCAATTCATCCATTATATAGATGCATCGACCAAATTGAAAAACATTCCGGTGATAAAAGATGTGCTGGGTGAAAATTATTCTAAACTGGATTACAACTGGAATGCCAGGTTTTACAGGCAGGAAGAGCTTATTGCCAACACCTCGCTAACAGCGACGGAACCTTGTCAGAGCGTGGTTTCCGATGCCGTGAATCATAAAATCACCATGTTCAATCCTAAGGCTGAATTCGGGAAATGGCAGAAGCAGAATGTTGGTGTGATCACGAGGCATCCTTTCACTTATGGCAGATGGACGGTGAAGTGCAAGCTGACCGAGCTGTTGAATAAAAATAATATGTGGAACGGGCTTACGAATGCTATCTGGCTCATTACACAGGACCAGGCTGATTGGAATTTCCGCAGGGAATGCAAAAAAGGCGGCTATATGGCGAATTATTACGGAGGGCAGCAAGACCAGAGGGTGAAGAACGTGGGGTATTCCGAGATCGATTTCGAGATCCTCAAGACTGTGCCGTATTGCCCGTCGTGGCTGTTACCGCCTGCATACAACAACGGGCTCGACAGGCAGTACGATGTGTCGTCATGGAATGTACCCTTCCCCGAAGAGATCCTGGCCGATGATAATAAGATCACCGTAGCATGCACCAACTGGGATATGGCTTGCTGGGATCCGGTAAATTTCAATAGCGGATGCCAGACTATTGATTACCAGGGGCAGACTTTCTGGGCCCACCGCTGGGATAAGAACTACCGGGCTATCACCGAGAAAACTCCTGAACCTGATGACGAACTGTTCGGTTCAAGCTGTTATTATTTTCAGATCGACTGGAGGCCCACCGAGATCATCTGGAGGATTGGCCCGTCGAAAGACAAGATGCGCGTGGTGGGTTACGTGAACAATACGATGACCTGCATTCCCAACAATGCGATGCTGCTGATCGTGACCCAGGAATTTCACAATACCAAATGGTGGGTGGGCTCACAGTATTTGCAGGAGAATATCCCTTTCCCCGGCAAGAATATTATCGGTGAGATTTACGAAGTGACGATAGAATAACATGCGGGGCGGCTGATGCATGGGTTGACCTTCGCGAATGACCTGGTTTTATTGGGGTTTCTTTTATTCGAATTTAAGGCTCATATCGTCAATATAAAATTCCCGCCTTTTGGGATTCGAAATGAAAAAATGGATGAGTGAGTTCTGGTCAATCCAGCCGGGTATTTCCAATGTGTTTTCGATCCTGCTGTAAATGTTTTTCCCTTTGGTGAATTTATCAAAAGGAATTTCCTTGTACAGCAGAGTCTTTCCATTCTGTTCAACCGTGGCGATCCATGAGGCATGTGTTGAATCAGCGTCGGAAGGATAGATGTAAACGCTCATGATTACCTTTCGTACAGGATGATCGAGTATGCCCGAAAGGATCTTTTTATAATGCACATTATCGGTAAGCTCCTGGTTGCAATAGGTTGCCGAAACCCTTGAACGGGAGTGATCGTCAAGGAGCAATACCGGCTCATAGTCATAATAATTCGAAAAATCGGATTCCCATAAATAGGTTTTCTGATTACAGTCGAGAAGCTTATAGTTTTTGAGTTTGATTGTGAAATCATCCCATGACCACATTCCGCCTGTAAACACATTGTAATGGTACAGCTGCATCAGGTTGTAATAAATAAGAAAGACAAAAAGAACAAGCACGGATGATTTTATGAAAAGGTTTTTCATTCGCAAGACAGTCTGGATAAACATTCCCAGGGGCAGGGCCATGAAAACGGCGAATTCGGCAAGGGGGCGGAAGCCGTAACTTCCCCCGTAAAACCAGCAATGCCAGCAGGAGAAAACGTAAGAGCTTAGAATGAAGAACAGGATGGTGAACCAGGCGTTGAGTTTTCTCCTGCTGACCATGAATAACATTCCTGCAATAAAAATAAACCAGGCCGGGTGATACGGGAACAGGCCGTTCAGGGGTGAAAACCATATCTGGAGCAGCATAGGATGAGTCCAGTAGAAAACTTCCCCGGGATAAGAATAATATAAATAATGGCCCGAGAGGTATTTCCAGTAAAGGAACTGCGGGATAAGCACAATGAACTGTACGAGGATATAGATGAGGCTTCGTTTCGGATTCAGGAAAAAGAGTATCCTTTGCCATAATTCCTTAGCCGATTTAAGATCGAGGAATGGTATCCATAAAACGATCATGATATTCGTAGGCCTCAGCAGTACTGCCAGCGCAAGGCTAATGCAAACCAGGGTAAACAAAAGATACGATCTCCTTCCTCCTTCATAATATTTCTTCAGCAGGTAAATGAAAGAACTGAAGATGAAAAAGGAGTACACATGTGACATCAGTATTGAGTCATAGGCATAGAAAAGCATCTGGGTGGTGATTGCAATGAGCACAACGGTGATCAGCGAGACGGCATGGGAGTAATAATAACCGAGAAATTTTTTTATGAAAATCAGGGCCAGCGTGAAATAAAAAACGCATCCAACCAGCATGAACACCTGGTAAAATGCAGAGAACCCATCCATGGGAACCCCGAAAACATATGCCGAAGAGTGTGCGGCAAGGAAGAAAGGGAGAAGCAGCAGGGCTTCTCCATAAGTTGTTTTAATTACAACTTTTCCTGTTTTGGTATCGAGGAGGAAGCCTTCGAATTTTTTTTCAATCTTGTAGGGGAAGCGGAAAACATCCCATCCATAGATAAATGTGGCCGGCATGTAAACATAATAATGGGCTGCATCGGACCACACTTTTTGCCTCACATGACCGTCACGGATGTTGATGTTGCCGGTAAACAGAATTCCCGCGGCGAAGATGAACGTAAAGATGATCCAGTCTTTCCGCAGGTGACCTAAGGCAACGCTGATATGCCGTGATAACTTCATGTTACTCCTTTGGTTCAAACAGTTCAAGTTTAAGGTCATCTACATACAGGGCTTTATCGCCGTGGTACCAGATCGATGAAACAACTTCATCATCCTGGTCGAACGCCCCGGGAATTACATAATCAAGCTTTACGCTGTTCCATTTCCCGCTCACCAGGTTAAGTTCCTGCAAGGCGCATGAGTGGTACCGGTAACATTGTCCGTTATGTTTGAGAGAAATGATCAGGTCGGCATTCACATGGTTAAAATCGGTTTCCGAATAGACCATTGCACTCAATCTCAAACCCAGGGGGTATGATGATGGAAGCTTGCCCGATTTAATATTTCCTCCAGGTGTGGATTGCATGTTTGGATCAAGGCGAAGAGCTTTTGTGCCACTGTATGCATATACGTTCTGGATATGCGAATCAAAGTCGTGCGGGCCATTTCCGAAATCAAAAAATAGTTTCGTTGTAATCGTAAAATCGCCTTCATTGGCCAGGTAAGTGCTCATATCAATGTTGTCAAAATCCTGCAGGGACCTGGTCGTTTTATCCGGGTGAATGTTTAAAAATACCGCCTTGTAATATTCGGTTGAAGTAAACCAGGGATTCAGGATTTTTACCCTGAATTGCCAGGTTTGAAACAGGTTGAGGCTGATCAGCATTGCAAAAAGGAGAAAAAATGCTGTTTTCCTCAGCCATTTTCCTTCCAGTACCCAGCTTGTAAAATACCCCAGAGGGATGATAAGCACGGCAAGGATCTCCGTCATCCGGGCCTGTGAGAAGTTGTCGGGTACTGTAACCCCGGGTGAGGAAGCAAGGAGAAGAAGAAACATCAGGGAATAAATGAAAGCCGCATAGAAAAGTGGTTTGTTCCTCTCCCCCAGGATGTAAAATCCCGGAACTGATAAAAGGACCACGGGTGTATAAATTAGCCAGCCGTTCTTGATGGAAAACAATACCTGCCAAAGCCAGGGAGCGATCAGGTATAAAGCTTTTGTATGAGGAATATAATCGCAGAACCAGGTCCCGGCCAGAAGTTGCGGATAAGCTATCCGCAGAAAAATTCCCCAGAGGAATAGCCCGACGATTGTCAGAACCTGGGCAGGATGATCCCTGAAGATCTTCCATTTTATTTTAAACGTGTCTTTATTGTATGCACCCCAGAACAGGAATAGAAAAATAGCCGCAGATCCGGCAGGTTTAATGAAGACCTGCATTCCTATCGCCAGTCCTGCAATAATTGCTTCTGGCCATCCCGATTTTTCATGCCAGCGTTGTGTCATCCATGCCGCTAACACCATCAGCGCAAGTAACATACTCGCCTGAACCGCACCCCGGTAAACCATTATCACGAAGAAGTTGGTCCCGAATACCAGCAAAAACAAGGTGAGGAAGGTGGTGGATGTCGTGAAGTATTTCCGCAGCACACACCACAAACCCACGAGGGTTATTATACTTGAAATGGCAACAATCATACTACCTTAAACCAAAGGTGGCAAAGATAAGGAATCGTAACAATCACTCTTTTTTCTATTTTTGTTCAACATTAATGCCCAGGGGCCCATTAACCGCTCAAATCTCAGCCAGATGGAGAAACGACAGACTCTCTATTTTTTCATCCTCCTGCTTGCCGTATCGGTGCTGTACGGCTACCCGGAGATATTTTTCAAACATCCAAGCTACCATCACCTGTGGCGGCAATCGGATTGTTTGTCAATCACACTGAATTATGCCATTGAGAACCGGAATTTCTTTACCCCGGCAATACACTGGGTAGGATCAAAGGATGGAAGGACCATCAGCGAATTCCCCATCATTTACTATACTGTTGCACAGCTCTGGAAGGTTTTCGGTCAGTACGAAACCATTTTCAGGCTGATCAACATTTTGATCGTATTTTCAGGATTATACTGCCTGTTCAGGTTTGCCCGTGAGTTTTTAGGCGATACTTTCTGGGCCATTTTCCTGCCCTTATTCCTTTTCAGTTCACCCATCCTTGCCTATTATACAAACAATTTCCTGGCCGATGCACCGGCATTGGGATTGTCGCTTACCGGGGGTTATTTTTTTTGGAAATCTTTTTCATCGGGGAAGAAAAAATGGTATTACCTGTCATTTCTGTTTTTCCTGCTGGCGGGCTTGATCAAGATCTCCTCCATGCTGCTTTTTCTATCGCTTTTCGTGGTCCATATGTACGTCATCTTTTTCCACCACAGGGAAAAGAACTGGTTTAACCGTTATGCCAGGCTCCTGCCATACCTGGGTGTTATCATCCTTATCCTTGCCTGGTACCGTTATACCGCCTGGTACAACAACCATAACCTTGCGGGGATTTTCCTCCAGGGTTTGCTGCCCATATGGGGAGTGGATGCCGCAACAAGGGCGAAATTATGGTCAGTATATGTAAAGGACATGATCCCCGCCTATTTTTCCCTGGGCGGATTCTATGCGGTCCTTCTGCTGTTCCTGGCTGTATTCGCTTTTTACAGGCATGTCAGTAAGTTCCTGCTGGCAGTAACCCTCTTTGTTTTCCTGGGTTGTGTGAGTCTCCTGCTGCTCTTTTACCAGGCCCTTACCATCCATGATTACTACTCGACGAACATGCTGATCTTTATCCCACTGCCTGTCATCGTATTTCTTGATATGCTGCATAAGAAATACCCGCTTATCTATAAAAGCAGGGCGCTGAAGATAGTAGTTTCCATTGGGCTTCTTTTTATGCTGTATACAGGTGCAGTCACCAACCGTATGAAATATAACACCAGGGATGCATTAGTCAAAACAAACTTCATCGTGAACAGGCATGAGATCGAGGAGATGGAGAAATTCAACGACTGGTTCGATTCACGTTATAACGCGCTCAGAGAGATCAAGCCCTATCTCAGGAGCCTCGGGATCAGCCGGACCGACCGGGTATTCAGCATCCCCGACAACAGTATCAACATCACGCTGTATATGATGGATCAGAAAGGTCTTGATGATTTTTTATGCAGTGAGATGCCTTATGGAAAGACAAAGATGGACCTGGTAAGGGAATTAGGCTGCAGGTATGTTATTGTGAACAATACCTATATCTGCCAGGATCCGGGATTGGCGCCATACCTGACGCATCTGATCGGTACTTTTAAAAATGTGAATATTTACAAGCTCGATCAGGCGGCAAAAACCAACTAAGATGGTAATTCAGTTTACTTTTTCGTTTCAAAAATCCCGAACTTCGCAATTCCGAGTTTCTGAAAAGCGTACGCCCATGCGGTATTCATAACACCGATCCCGTATTTCATACTCCGCGAAAAATTGATTGAAGAGGCTTCGGGGAAGTATTTTGTCGGGCAGGTAACTTCTGCAATTTCGAACCCTGCATAACAGATCTGGGCCAGCATCTGGTTGTCGAATACGAAGTCATCCGAATTGGCCTTGTAATTTATAGTTTCCAGTACCTGCCTTGAAAATGCGCGGTATCCTGTATGATATTCACTCAATTTCTGTCGCATAAGGATGTTCTGGCTCATGGTAAGTACCCGGTTGAAATAATACTTATAAACCGGCATCCCGCCTTTTTTTGCTCCTCCCCCTAAAATCCTTGAGCCCAGTACCACAGGATATATTTCCTGTGCGATCAGGTAGGTCATAGAAGGGATAAGCTTAGGGGTATACTGGTAATCGGGATGCAGCATGACCACAATTTCGGCACCAAGTTCAAGGGCCATATTGTAACATGACTTCTGGTTGCCTCCGTATCCTTTGTTCCGGTCATGAGTGATAATGTGTTTGATCCCAAGACGTTTTGCAACTTCCACGGTGTGATCACGGCTGCAGTCATCCACAAGGATAACCTCATCAACAATGTCAAAGGGAATTTCCTTGTAGGTTATTTCCAGGGTCTTTTCTGCATTGTAGGCCGGAAGGACAACAACGATCTTTTTATTATAGAGCATCTTAGATGAATTTACGGAAGCAAAAATACATTAGTATTGAATGCAAAACAAATACCTTTCAGTCTGAACCTGCATGCCGGTGATATGAATCAGGACCGGTGGAATAGCCAGGCAGGACCCGTCTTTTCCCCCGTTCAATACAGGTGGATGATGTTTTTAATATTAGGTTCATAGACTTCAAGCACAACAATATCGGGTTTCTCTTTCTCAATGATGTCCCTGTTCAGTTCGTACTGCCAGGCGTCAAAGATATAAACCGTCTTTCGGAAATTCTCCTGGAAGTAGGGCATCATCTGGATGAAGAACGAATCACGTATCACCACGACCCTGGGCAGGCTGCTGTCGGCTACAACTTTTACATGTTCGAAATCGTCGGAAGCCCCGAACCATGGAGGGGCTTTATAGCCTGCGTTTTTACCGTCCCTGGCACGTATGGGAGAGAATACAGGCAGGTACTGGATCTCGTTTGCTTGTTTTTCAATACCCAGTTTTATTGCAAGGTTTCCTCCCTGTGTTCTGAACGGGTTAAACGTAACATCCTTCCGTATAACAGGCCTGATCGAGGGGAAGTCCTTCCTGATCCTGTTGATAACCCGGCAATACGCTTCGAATGCCCCTTTTGTATTCCAGTGATTGTCGGTGAGAGCATAGAGAATGCTCTTATTCCTGGCTTCCATGATGGAGGGCCTTACATCAATAAATGGGATGAGAGTGTCTTTTAGAAGAACCGTGATCAATTTCTGTGTCTGGGTAGAGTCTGACACACGCATATAATCTGAAGGCAGAAACTCGGGGTAGACCTCGCTTTTCATGGGAGGGATGAAGACGTAAAATTTAATCCCGAGGGAACGATAAAAAATGACCCTTTCCCTTATGGTCTGGTGGACCAGTTCGATCTGTTCGGGTGTAAGCATTTCGGTACCTTCGTATACAGGCCTCTCGCTGGTATAGAAAAGCCAGCCGTTAAATCCTATATCCACCTCACTGTTGGGCGGCGGCTTTTTGAAGATGCCCATATCGACGTGCTCCGACCACCAGTTGATGAGCGGTTCCCTGTAAGGAAAGTTGTCGTTAAAAAATTTCCCGAAGGCTGCAGGATATGGATCAAGGTTTGCCGCGTCGAGGGCAGGCCGTTTTGCAAGAGCCCTGTTTTCCCTTTTGCTTACATTATTTTTTGGTGTGCCGATGAGGTTGTCAAGGATGAAAGGGGAAAGCAGCCAGGCTGAGAAGAACACGGCAAACAGGAGAGAGTATGTCTTCCGGACTTGTTTCATCAGAACCTGAAATAGATAAATGACTGTAGCGTATGTGAGAGAATGCTCATCTGGGACCAGGCAAGGACAAACAATACAAACAGAAGTGAGAGGAGGTTGTAAACATTAAATAAAAATGAGGATACTGGTCTTTCCTGCTGTGAAATAATGTTTTCAGTTTTCTCCCTCGCAAGGGCAAACAGCCTTGTACATCCGGCGACAGCCAGAATAAAAACAAGGATGTACTCCCTGTTGATATAAGCGAGGAACCTTCCGAATCCTGCATGGGAATCAAGGAAGCCGAACATCAGCCCGAAAAACCGTAAGGCATATTTCAGGTCCGGTGAGCGGAAGATCACCCAGGCAGCCAGTATAAAAAACAAGGTATATGCATGGGAGAATAATGCGGGCCCTTTTTCTAATTTTCTCCCGAACCCGGTCCTTTCGAAAAGAAGGAGGAGCCCGAAAACAAGTCCCCACACAATAAACGTCCAGGCCGCCCCGTGCCAGAATCCGCAGATAAAAAACGTGATGATGGTGGCAATGCTGTAGATGAGGTTGTCGACCCTCATTCCTGAATAGTTTTCCTTCTTAAGCTTTCTTGAGGTGGAATAGGCTATTGGCAGGAAGACGTAATCCCTGAGCCAGGTTGAAAGCGTGATATGCCATCGTCTCCAGAAATCACGGATCGACTTCGAGGTGTAAGGGAAATTAAAGTTCTCAGAAAAACGGAAGCCGAACATCCTGCCGATGCCGATGGCCATATCCGTATAACCTGAGAAATCGTAATAGATCTGCAGCATATAAGTGATAGCCCCGAGCCAGGCAATGGGCGCACTCAACAGGGAGGCGGGACTCATGAAGATACGGTCAGCAACTTCCGCCAGGGGAGCTGCAATGATCACCTTTTTGCCAAGGCCCAACGCAAAACGCCTGACCCCTGAAGCGAAGAGGTCAAGGTTGGTCCGGGGAGCTGAAAGCTGAGGTTCAATGGCTTTGTAACGGTCGATAGGCCCGGCAATGACAGTCGGGAAAAAGCCAATGTAAAGCCCAAGGTTGATGATGTTGCGCTGGGGAAGTGCTTCTTTCCTGTTTACAGTGACCAGATATGAAATTCCCTTAAACGTGAAGAAGGAAATCCCCAGGGGTAGGAAGATTGTCTCCAGGTGAAGAGGGTTCATAAGGAAAGCAGTGACAAGAATGTTCAGGTTGCCTGCAAGGAAGTTCAGGTATTTAAAAACGACCAGGCCCAGAATGTTGAGGATGATTCCAAGAATGTACCATGTTTTACGGGATCCCTTTTCGGAAGTCCTGCCGATCATGATCCCGCAGAAGTAGTTAATCAGGATGGAACCAATGAGAACTGAAACAAACGAAACACCTCCCCAGGCATAGAAAACCAGGCTGGCAAACAGGAGGAAGGGCTTCTTTAGTTTAGGAAAGAGGAGGATAAAACCGAGTAGTGTGAATGGCAGAAACAGGAAAAGGAAGACCAGGGAGTTAAAAAGCATGCTGCAGTTTATGACAACAAATTTAGTATTTTTATAAAAAATTAAAGCGTTATTATATGCACAGGAAGATTTTGGTTTTGGGCGCTGGCATGGTCGGAGGCGCAATGGCACTGGACCTCGCAAAGGATGCCAAGTTCGAAGTGACCGTTGTCGATTATGATCCGAACGCTCTTGCAAGAGTTGCGGCTGCAGGAAAACTCAGGGTTCTCCACCGTGACCTTTCCGATCCGGCAATGGTGAGGGAACTTGCAGGGGAGGTCGATATGGTAGTCAATGCGGTCCCCGGATTCATGGGTTACAAAACCTTCAAAGCCGTGATAGAAGCCGGCCGTGACCTGGCCGATATATCTTTTTTTATTGAAGATCCCTTTACGGTGGATGAGATTGCACGAAAGAACAAGGTAACGGCGCTTATGGATATCGGTGTTGCACCCGGCATGTGCAATGTCCTTATAGGTTTTGCAGATAAGATGCTTGATACCACTACCAGTGTGGAGTATTATGTAGGCGGATTGCCCGAGATCCGGGAATGGCCCTACGATTACAAGGCAGTATTTTCTCCTTCCGACGTCATCGAGGAGTATACCCGCCCGGCAAGGTTTATCGAAAACGGGCAGGTGGTTGTAAAACCTGCACTTTCTGATATCGAGTTGATGAATTTCCCGGGGGTGGGCACCCTCGAGGCATTTAATACCGACGGGCTGCGTTCTTTGGTAAACACCATCAAGGCCCCGAATATGAAAGAAAAAACCCTGAGGTACCCGGGGCATGCCGAAAAAATGCGTTTACTCAGGGAAACGGGTTTGTTCAGCACCCAGGAGGTTGAGGTCAGGGGAGTAACCATACGTCCACTGGACCTTACCTCTTCACTGCTCTTTCCTATCTGGAAGTTCACCGAGAAGGATGTAGACATTACGGTGATGAAGGTTATTGTGGAAGGTCTCAAGAATGGTAAAAGAACCCGCTACACCTGGGATCTTTTCGATCGTAAGGACGAGAAAACAGGGATCCATTCCATGGCCCGGACTACCGGCTATACAGCTACTGTTGCACTTCGTATGATTGCCGAAGGGTTGTATGACAAACGCGGGGTGAGTGTTCCTGAATTCATAGGCGCACGGCCCGAATGTGTGGCATTTATGCTGAAAGGACTTGCAGAGCGTGGTGTTGTTTACAAGGAAAAGATCGAGGAATTCTGATCGGCCATCCGGGTGACCGCCGTTACAGGAAAGTTTTTCTATTCTTTTTTCATCGTCACTGAATCGTGATCAAATTCGATGCAGGCGACGTTGGCGAAACCATCCGTCCATGTCTTCAGTATCTTATACCTGTAATTCTTCGAGTTGAGAATGTTTTTGGTCTCCCACTCATAATACACCAGCCCGTATTTAATCTTCGTTTCGAATTCACCAGTCGTAGGAATAGCCTCACCTTTAAGGTAACCGTTCCTCTTGTCGCTCAGTGCCTGGTACACCGGAAAATTCGATGTAATGCTGTCGTTTCTCCAGGATTGTTGTTCGGTCCAGGAGACTGCTTCAGCGATCACTTTTACAACACAGGTGTAGGACATCTCACCGAACGGATATTTGTAAGTGCCGTAATGTGAGAAAAAGATGCTTAAGCCTGTTACTACCGTTAAAAGCATCAGCCTCACTGAGCGGAACCTTGGGATGATCCTTTCAGAAACCGCAACAAGAGTATGTACACCGCCAAGCACTATAAACGGAATGCCGTAAAGAATATACCGGGTAAGGTAATAATTGAAATCAGCGAACAGGAAAACAAACAGGCAGAATAACGCAAAGGTAAAAAGCGCGTTGCTGTTCAACGGTAGTTTTAATTTTTTTCTGAAAATGCAAAGGACAATACCCGCGAGAAAACTGGCCCCGGTGACCCATTTGCCAAAGCCGAAGAACATTTCGTTCAGGATACGCTTACCTATCGGATATATCGCACTCCATCCAAAATGGATATAACCGATATGCTCGGGAAAAAGGAACCAGCCGTTCTGTATCTTTTGGATTACAAGGAAAATGCCGAACACCAGCAAGGGGATCAATCCGATAAGAAACAGTCTGATACGCCTGGCAGAAAAAAAATCACGCTCGCTGACCGCCTGTATAAATATAACGACAATAGCAACCAGCGGGATCACAACAGCCGATTCCTTGGTTAAAAGTGCAAGCGAGCCGCTGATGGCATAAAGCGTCCATTTTTTCCTCACGATTGCCCATACGCTTAATACACTGAATAAGGTCAGCATCATCTCGGGGAAGATCATCACCGAATAAGTGAAAAATACCGGTTGGGCCATTAAAATCACAGTGGAAAAAAAAGCTGTCTGGGGGTTAAATTCCTTACGGGCAAAGAGGAAGAACAGTACCAGCGTTAATACCGATATGCACATTGCAAAACTGTGTCCTGTAATAACTGACTCGCCAAAGAGTTTGAATACAATGGCATTGGTAAAAGTTAACAGCAGGGGGTGCCCTCTTGAATAGAGTGGCTCAAGGCAGGAAGGCAAAAGACCGATGTGCCCCAGATCTTTCATGATGAATGCTGCCGGTGCATACACTCCCATTTCGTCCCCATGAAAGGGTAGCAGCATGGCACTGATCTTGAAGGCGATAAAAACAAGGATCCCTGCAATGGTCAGAATTTCATAAGGATATTTCCTCAGGATGTTCATGTAAGATTTTTCGGTTAGAACTCATCCGTATCGATCACAGCCTTTTTCTTCTTTTTCTTCACCTCTTTATTTCCGCCGGGGCTGGCAATTGTATTTTCCTCATCGCCGCAGTCAAAGTCGACTTCAAGAGGTTTTTTAGGAGGATCGAAGTCCTTGATCTTAACGATATGCAGGCTGGGATCGGCGTAAACCTGTTCCATATACAAGGCCCAGATTGGAAGGGCTGTATTGGCGCCCTGCCCGAGGGCCAGGGTACGGAAGTGCGCTGAGCGGTCTTCACATCCTACCCATACACCGCTCACCAGATCGGGGGTGATGCCCATGAACCATCCGTCGCTCTGGTTCTGGGTGGTACCGGTCTTGCCGGCAACAGGGTTGTCAAAACCGTACTTGTATTTCAGCCTTATGCCGGTGCCGTATTTTACCACACCCTGCATCAATTGCAGCATCAGGTAAGCGGTTTCTTCACTGATGGCTTCCTGTTTCTTTGGTCTGAATTCCTGGATGAGGTTCCCGTCCTTGTCTTCAATTTTGGTAATGAAAATAGGTTCGGTGAAAACGCCTTTGTCGGCAAATGTGCTCATAGCACCGACCATCTCGTACAGGGAGATATCGCAGGAACCAAGGGCTATTGAATAGACTGCCGGGATATCGCTGGTGACTCCCATTTTATGAGCCATTGCCACGACAGCGGCCGGTGAGTATTTGCGGATAAGCTGTCCTGATATCCAGTTGTTCGAATTGGCGAGGGCCCATTTGAGGGTAACCTGTTCGCCACGCCTTTCTTCGCTGGTATTTTCCGGCGCCCAAACCGTGCCGTTGTCAAGTTCGATCACCGGCTGAACATTGGGGTAGCGGGCGCAGGGAGATTCTCCCTCCTGCATTGCAAGGGTATAAAGGAAAGGTTTAAATGTGGAGCCAACCTGTCGCTTTGCGAATTTCACATGGTCGTACTGGAAGTGGAGGTAATCAATCCCTCCGACATAGGCTTTCACATAGGCGGTATGGGGA
>JBAXBP010000058.1:0-18567 GCA_037141915.1 Bacteroidota bacterium
GGAGTCATAGTACAGGTAAGATCGGATGCATGGGAAATCACCTTCATTGAAACAGGGACCCGCATCATCAACCGCAGTTTTGAAGGCCTTGAATTCATAGAGGTTGTTGAAACGCCATCAGACCTGGCTACTTACGAAAAGGTCGAAAAATCCCTGATCAGGGTGCTGAGGCAGTTCAGCGACATACAGGAAACGGTGCTGTTGGGAAGCCGGTGGACCGGGGGAAAAATGGTATTGTACCCGTCAGACAAGTCCCTGAAGGAAAAAGAAATCCCCATGGAAGCATTCTTCCATAAGATCGTGATGCTCAGGGACAGGCTGCGTGTTCTTGAACAAAAGATCAATACCAGCAATATCAGCGATGAGGAGAAGGTTGAACTTCAGCAGTATATCACCCGCTGTTATGGAAGCCTCACCACCTTCAATGTTCTTTTTAAAAACAAGGAAGACCAGTTCGTGGGGGAAAAAGGAGCCTGAGAATTTAGCTCTTTCAAAAAATTATCTCCAATTTCTTCCAAATATTTTTTACCCCGGTCCATCCGGAACTTTCTTTTTTATTATTTTGGTATTCGCATTGTAAAGCATACGTTATGAACCGTACATTGCTACCTGGCCTCTTGGCTTTAATCCTTTTCATTCCCTTCAGATTTGAAGCGGCTGAAGTCAATTCAAAAAGTGACAGCGTTTACAAACTGTTGAAGTCACATAGTGCTCAAGATACTACAAGGGCCAGATTGTATCATGAGTATGCAAGGACATACATGACTTCCCGGATGGATTCCGCTGAAAAATATTATAAACTCAGCCTTGAGCTTTCAAAAAAACTCAGTTATAATAACGGGAAGATGAGATCGCTGAACGGGTTGGGGAATATCCTTCTGATTTCAGGTAATCCAAAGGAAGCCCTGATCTTCTTCAATGAAAGCAGGAAAGTTGCATACAAAGAAGGAGATCCGGATTTCATCTGCCTGATCAATAATAATATGGGGCTTACATTCGACAAGCTGGGACTGCTCGACAGCGCAGAGAAATACAACAAGACTGCACTGGAATATGCCCAAAAGATTAAATCAGGGAAGAGGCAGGCTAAATGCCTTACCGACCTGGCTACCATTGCCACTCACCGCGGAGATTATGAAAAAGCAGTCTCATACAACCTGAAGGCGAAGGAATTTTATGAGTCCGGGCATAATACCCAGGATCTTGCGATGATATACATCCGCCTCGGTGTGATATACAGTGAAATCGGAGACTACAACAAGGCCATACAGGCCTACCGTAGCGCCCTGAAACTTAACGACACTCTGCAAAATAAAAGGCTCAGGATGAGTATTGTTAACAATATGGGCTACCTGTATTATAATGTGAAAAAGCAATACGACACTGCAAAGATCCTTCTCAATGAAGCCATCGAAACGGCAAGAGAACTAAATGCCCCCGATATCCTTCTTGGGGCCAGGATAAACCTGGGAAATGTTTTTATGGAACAAAAAGATTACAATAAAGCTCTTGAAAATTTTCTCATCGCATATAAACTGCCGCAGCTTGCCGGTCTGAACAGGGAACTCACGGCCTTGCAAATTAATCTTGGAGAAACCTATCGTAATCTTGGAAATTCAGCACTGTCGCACAAATTCCTCATGTTGGGTCTGGATAATGCGCAGAGGAACGGTTACAAGGAATTTGAGAAAAACGCATACGCCGGTCTTTATGAACTTGAATCCGGACTTAATCAGTATAAGATTGCAAATGAATACTTGGTTAAATACAACGATCTTAAAGACAGTCTCTGGAACAAGGACACCGAAAAACGAATTGCCGAACTTGAATTAAAAAGCGAGTTGAACCGTAAAACCGCTCAGAATGAGTTGTTGCAACGTACAAATGAGTTAAAGGAGCAGGTTATAAAAAGGCAGAGTATGCTTGTGGCGGGTATTGTTTCAATGATGGTACTTCTTGTGGTAGTGATCTTTGTGATCCTTGGAAGCCGTAACAGAATCAGGGCAATAAACAAGCTCATTGATGAGAAGAACAGGAAACTGGAAGAATTGAACAAGACCAAGGATAAATTCTTTTCCATTGTTGCACATGATCTTAAAAGCCCTTTCAATGCATTGCTCGGTTTCCTGTCGGACCTTGATGAGAATTATGATGATTTCGATGAGAATCACAGGAAGAAGATCATTCAAAGCCTGAGACGCAGCAGCAACAATACCTATAATCTTTTGGTAAACCTGCTTGAATGGGCCCAGATCCAAAGAGATCCCCTGTCAAACAATCCTAAGGAGGTGGAGTTATTGGCTATTGTGTCACAGGTGATGGAAGTACTGCTACCCAGGGCTGAAAGGAAAAAACAGATTTTGAAGAACGAAGTTGAGCCCGCTTTTTCAGTCTTAGCGGATCCCATGTTGATCAAATCCATTCTGATAAACCTTGTAAACAATGCCATAAAATTTACTCCCTCTGCCGGTGTGATCATGGTTCATGCAAATAAAGCAGGGGGGGTGATCTCAATTTGTGTGACTGATAACGGAATTGGGATACCCGCCGACAAGATTCCGTTGCTATTTCGCCTGGACAATAATTTCAAACGCATGGGAACCGATCTGGAAGTGGGGACCGGGCTTGGACTTGTCATGTGTAAGGAATACATCGACCTGATGGGAGGAGAGATCGTGGTTCAGAGTATTCCTGGTGAAGGAAGCACATTCTGCTTTACAATTCCCTGCAATGGATAATAACAAATCAAGTAATTACTCTTACTGCATATGCATTGAGTCGTAATTTTGTCAACAAAGCACCTCACTGCAGGGGAAAAGCTTCTGTTAAATTTTTATTTTTCTGAAACAAGAAATTTTTTCCTCCAGGCTCTGTTCGATGAATTGATTTCCAGGATATACAATCCCGTAACGAGCGAGGAAACATCCAGCTCCATGCTGCAGGTGGCGGGCAGGGCCGCGAACCTGCTTTCCTTTACGACTCTGCCATCCGCATTCAATATTTTTATGATCATGTCCATGGCGGCATCAGGATGAAATTCCACGGTAAGCCTATTATTCGCAGGGTTTGGGAAAACACTGAAACTCTCCTTTGGAAGATCTGGAGTGCCTGTATGCGGGCCCACCCTGAATTTCCTGAGGTACATGTCGTTGCCGTAATTGCTTATGGCCCTTAGTTTGATGAGCAGGCGTGGTGACCCCATGTAGGAGGTAAGGTCTATATTATGAGTGGCCCATTTTGTAGTATCAGGCAAATACCCATCATATTCAAACTGGTCAAGTGTTGTGGTAGATATTTCGGATCCCTGGCCACTGAATACCGTGTTCCATGTTTGCCCGCAATCGGGACTTACCAGCACTTTAAGGGTGTCGTGTGAAAGCGCACCGAAATTTGCGTAGTCCATGTCGAAGGAAAGGCTGAGAGAGCTCTTGGTACTGACATCCACAGCAGGAAGATAAATTTCGTTTACCGTACCGGGAGTCATAATGAACCATCTCAGCTGTATGGCGCCAAGCATGTATTTGGTGGTATCCATTTTATATCGTATCCAATGGAAAGTGTTGCCGTTTTTGTCCTGGTTGTAGACAGCCCAGCCGGGATACGGAAACCCTGAGTGGTTGCAATACTCCAGCAGGGGAGGGGCGATGCTGGTTTTCTGAACCGAAATGGAATTTGAATAAGTAGCCATCCTGGAAAGCATGATAGGTTGTCCCTGCGGGAGGTCGGCCTGTACACGGATTGTATGCATTCCGTTTCCCAGGAAAGAAGGAGGTATTATATATTGAGCCGAGGCGCCAGGGCTGAGGCTTCCTGTCCATGTTGTCGTCACCGGTGAACCGTTGTCAATGGTCCAGCCAAGCCGGCATGATGTCATCAATTGTGTCCCCGTATTGCTGAATACCAGTTTGGCTTCCTTAAGAGTGTCGAAGCACTGGACCGGCGCGAGTTGCAGGCTGGCAAGACGGTCGGTGAGGGCGTAATGCGGAAGTTTCACAGGGGGGCTGAGGGCCGACTGCAGCAGCCCTTTGTTATCGTCGGTCTGGATCCAGGCATTAACCGAAAGGTTATTCAGGTTATAGGTGGTGCCTGGTACCGGGCAGGAAACAAGAACAGAGTCAAGCTGGTCCTTATCCCAATGATCCTTCAGCACGATTCCATTTGCGCCTGGGATCATTTTTTCAAGGACCCGGTAAAATGTTTTTTCAATATTGGAACCGGGAGGGGCGAAAAACCAGATACTGTCTTCCGATATTGCAATCCTCGCATGTAAAACCCCTGCGCTGAAAGAAATCTTGACATTCGCCCTGATGAGCAGCCTTACATACATGGTATCCCAGGTTTTATTGAATGACTGGTTCAGTGTCAGGGTGAACGGGCTGCCGATAGAGTTGATTGAATCGATCCGGGCCTGTGTGATATGGGTTGGATATATCTTTTGCCCGCTAATGTATCCTTCGGGAAAGCCGGTGGGATGGTAATATGAGGCCAGCTGGTTCACATCAGCCGAATCGTCCTCGTACATAGGGTCATAACCCGGAGGCGCACTCTGGTATTTTATGGCCATTACTTTATGTGGATTGGCTGCCACGAGACTATCAACATGAGCGTTGGATTCAGGGCAATACCGGCAGGATGCCCCGGTAAATACCTCGATCAGTACCATCGTAGGGTTCTGGGCCCAGATCTTCAGAAATGAGAAAAAAAGAAAGCCAATGATAAAAAGCAATTTTTTCATATCCGGAAGTTTTACGAAAAATACACAAAGTTCCTGTAAAATCAAGAATTTTTCTTGAGGAAATCAGCCTTGATCGGGCTTCTTTTTCTTTTTAAAAGAGGATGCGTCGAGGTAATACAGCAAACGTACAGAAAGGCTGTTCGAAGCAGGCGAATTCAATGTGTTTGAGAAATTGTCGAAGAAATTCCTTACAATATCATTGTTGCTGGTATTGATAGCGTTTTTCCACATTAATGAAAGCTGGCTGCCGGGTGCAAAGTTCCAGATATAGGTGAGGTCGATATTGAAAAGATTGTAATTAAGGTTTACATTTCCGTTGTAATCATCGGGCTGCAGACTTCCATCCGGCTGGAGCCTGGAAATTGAATAATAAGGCGCCAACACCCAGTAATGCCTCACTTTTATATCGATGCTCATGCTGGAGCTGAACATTAAATTGCCCTGGATCATATTCGTAATGATCTGTTTGTCGCGACGCCCGAACAGGATTACCTGGTTGCCGGAAGAACTTACCGAGTCCATGACAAACCCGACATCATTAAATACCTTGTTGAAATTAAAATTGTAATCGAAGAATAAGCGGTTACTGACCCTGACTCTTGGCCCTATTGAGACATCGAAACCGCTGGTGGCGCGTGAGGAAGCCACATACAATGTACCCGAGGCATCCAATGCAAAGCGTTTACGGTAGTCGCTCGAGACCCAGAAATTAGGGCTGAGGTTGGCCGGGGAGTTGTACATCCACCCGGCAACCCGGGGCTCGTAATAATCATGCCCGCCAATAGGCGCGGAGGAGATGTTCAGGCCGTAAGTGAGATATTTACGGTTCGTTGCTTCTGCAACATAATCCAGTGTAAAGGATGAATATGACAGATTGTTATAAAGGCAATTGTATGCGATTCTGAGGCTGTTATACCAGTTCAGCATTTTCCAGAATGGTTTGTAAAAGTTGTACTGAACTGTCAGGGCATTAATGAACTTGTTGTTCACCGGGTCATATCCCATATCATTCTGGTCATAGGTAGGGGTTTCAAGGTTCTGTGCAAACTGGTAAAGGAACCTGCCGGTGATCTTGCCGAAAGCCAGGTCATACCTGCAACCGAAGTCGGGGGCCGAATGGGAAAAATACTTCTGGCTTACATAGCCGTCGCCTGTCAATGCATAGGTGTATTTTTTGTTGGCAAATTTGAACTGAATACCGGAAACATTGGCTGTGTAGCCTTCGGTTGGCATATAGTAATTGGTATTCAGGATGTCAAAGAAGGAATTATTTTTCAGGTTCTGGTCAAATACTATCATGTTATAGTTTGTAAACCCCTGGGTCAGTATCTTCCTTGATTCCCCTGTCGCTGTATTTGATACCGTTGCCCAGGTATTAGAGGTCATTGCATTAAAGACTCCAATCCCCAACCCTTTTGCAGTGCGGCCGCTGACTTTGGTGGCATTGATCATTTTAGTCTGCATGGGGTTATCGCTCACTACTTCATTAGTGTCAAGCTGGCTGTATGGGAGGTTGTAATTTTTAGGTGTCGTCCCTATTCTCCTGGAATAGAAAATACCTGATTTGTTGAATAGTTCTGTCGCCTCTGTGAAGAACTGCCTTTTTTCATTATACCTGATCTCGTAAGGAGTGAAGTTATATATCTTGTCGTCGGAAGGTGCCTGCCCGAAATCAGGTATCAGGGCCATGTCGAGGGTAAAAGACTGGTTGATCCCGTATTTAAGATCGGCCCCGATATTATACGTATACTGCCAGTTTGGATTACCCGGATTATGTTCCATATACCCTGAAATATAAGGCGTAAGGGAGAGGCGGATCGGAGGTTTTACATCTGTTATCCCTTCAAGAAGCCCAGCCTGGTTTACGTATCCCTGAATCGCGGCATCGACAAAATTCCAGGTGTCATTTTCCCTTGTCCTGCGGATGTCGCGCTGACAATTAATTCCCCATTCCTGTATGCCTTTCTTTGGAAACCTGAGAGCGGAGTATGGAATGCGCATCTCTACAACCCAGCCCAGCTTGCTGATCCTGGCTTTACTTTCCCAAACCGCATCCCAGCTCATATCGGTATAATCGCTGTAGGTTCCGTGGAGCTGGAAATCGGACTGGACATCAGAAACATAAACCTGGAAACAGAATGCATTAATCCCGTCATTAAAAGGGCAGAGCATGAGCATGAAATAATCGGCATTGAGCCCCTGTGAGTCCCTGAGCCCCAGTTGGGCCGGGATACTGTCAGGATGTGGGTCGTACATCATGGCCCCTACATAAAGTGAAGTGTTGTCGTAAAGAAACTTTACCTCGGTGCGGAAATTGGGAGATGAACCGTTAATGGGGATTCTCTGGATGAAGTCCATGGCAGGCAATGCCTTTCCCCAGGCTTCTTCATCAAGGATGCCGTCAATTTTAATAGAAGCATTCGTCCTTACTGCCTCTGCTGATTTTCTGACGGCTTGACCCGCGGCCTGAAACGCAGTAAGCAGAAGGATTATAAGGGCAAACAAACACCTCATGAATCCAGCAAATCCCTGTATATGTTCAAGTTTTCATCGCTGAAACAAACGAAAGTGACAGTGAGAGGAAGGTTATTTGATTCCAGGAATTTTTTTGTTTCAATGATCGCTATCTCTGCAGCGAGTTTTTTGGGAAAGCGGTAGATTCCCGTGCCAATGTTTGGAATGGCAACCGTTTTGCAGTCATGCTGCTTAGCCTGGTTTAAGCTGGAACGGTAGCAGTTTGCGAGCAGTTCTGCTTCGCCTTTATCCCCTCCTTTCCATACAGGGCCAACAGTATGGATAATATACTTTGCCGGCAGGTGAAGTCCCGGTGTGACTTTGGCTTCGCCAGTCTCGCATCCACCCAGGAGCCTGCATATCTCTGCAAGCCCGGGCCCTGCGGCCTTGTGTATTGCACCATCCACACCTCCACCTCCTAATAATGAAGAATTTGCGGCATTCACTATGGCGTCTACCTGCATGGTGGTAATATCGCCCTTGATTAAACTGATTCTTTCTTCCATAGCCTGAACAAGTTTTGAAATTCGTCGTGTATTGAGTTATTTGTAGCAATAATTTCTTTTCCAAAGATATATTTTTCCCCGCCAGAAAAATCAGTCACCCTTCCACCCGCATTTATTACCAGGAGAACCCCGGCAGAGACATCCCATGGGCTTAATCCATATTCATAAAAACCATCATAGCGGCCTGCAGCTACATAGGCAAGGTCAGCCGCAGCCGATCCCAGCCTGCGGATGCCCCTGCTATGCTGCATCAAATGCCTGAAAATATCCAGGTAATCTTCCATGCGGCCGTAGTCATGATAAGGGAAGCCCGTGGCAAACAAGGAGCCGGCAACCTCTGGCGTTTTTGACACAGTGATAATCTCCCCGTTTTTGTAAGAAGGTGCACCCTGCCAGGTGTAAAAACATTCATCCAGGTTCACTTCATAGATGACCCCTGCTATGATCCTTGAATCCTTCATAAGCCCTATGCTTACGCAATACAAGGGAACGCCATGGATGTAATTAGTGGTTCCGTCGAGGGGGTCAATTACCCAGGTATATTCAGCCCTGCTAAGGCCGGGGCTTTCCTCGGCAATAAATCCTGATCCAGGGAGTATTTTACCCAGCTGTTCTATGATCCTGGCTTCGGACTCCCTGTCAACATAAGTCACAAAATTATTGAAACTTTTCAGCTCAATGTCGGATGACCTCAGTTTAAGGATCTCCTGCCTTAGGAAACCTCCTGTTTCAACAGCAAGTTTGCAGGTTTGACGGGTGATATGCTGAAGGTCGAGAGGCATAAGGAAATAGCGAAAAGCGAAAAGTGAAAAGCGAAATTTATAATGCGAATGTAATGATTTTTCAGATGTTATGGTGAATATAAACACCTTCGCTGTCGGGTTCATCAAGTATCACCGTTATGATCCGGTTGATCAGCTCAGAATCATATTTTGTTTTAACTCTGATATAATTTTCGGAAAAGCCATGCATCCACCCATCTGAATTATCTGATTCGAACAGTACATGTACCTGTTTACCCTTGCTTTGCCTGTAAAAAGCCTGCTTTTTCAATTCGGAAAGATGATGGAGTTCACGGCTTCTTTCTTTCCTGATCCTATCCTGTACAGCATCCTTAAATTTTGAAGCAAGGGTGTTTTCCCTTTTCGAATAAGTGAACACATGCATATATGAAACGGCAAGCTGTTCAAGATACTTATATGTGTCGCTGAAGTCCTGGTCAGTTTCCCCGGGGAATCCCACGATCACATCCGAAGCGATACAGGCGTCAGGCATTTTCTGCCTGATCCGTTCAATCCTCCCTGTATATAGCGACAGGTCGTATTTGCGTTTCATGGCCTTGAGTATACTGTCGGAACCCGATTGAAGGGGAAGGTGAAAGTGGGGCATGATCTTTGACGAAGCCGCTGCGAGATCGATGATTTCATCGGTAAGCAGGTCAGGCTCCACCGAAGAGATCCGGATCCTCGGCAAACCTTCGGTACGGTCCAGCTCCTGTAACAGACCAAGGAGGGTTTCACTGTTATGCCTGCCGAAGTCCCCTATGTTAACTCCTGTCAGAACAATTTCCTGTATCCCATGGGCTGATATTTCACGGGCGCTGGTTGTCACATGGGCGATTGTGTCGCTTCGGCTGTGGCCCCTTGCCAGGGGAATGGTGCAGTAAGAACAGTAATAGTCACAGCCGTCCTGTATTTTCAGGAAGGAACGGGTGCGGTCTCCATAGGAAAAGGAGGGGATGAACCCGCTGCTTTCTTTAATACCGGCTGATATGCCTCCATGGTAATCATGGTCTTTGAGCTTCTCAAGTTCTTCAGGCAGATCATATTTAGCGCTGTTCCCCAGTACGAGGTCCACGCCTTCCATCTGCAGGAGCTCCCCCGGTTTAAGCTCAGGGAAACAGCCTATCACAGCTATCTTTGCCAAGGGGTTCAGCTTATGGGCATGGTGAATGGCAGCCCTGCATTTCTTTTCTGCAACGCTGGTCACTACGCAGGTGCTGATCACATAAATGTCGGCAACTTCATGATGGTCTTTAAGCTCAAAGCCTTTTTCCTTGAATCTTCTTGAAATTGTGGAAGCTTCTGCAAAGTTCACCTTGCAGCCGAAGTGATGGAATGCAATCGTTGTGGGTTTCATGAGGCAAAGATATTAAGTAGCGAGGTAGCGAGAAGCGAGGTAGAGAAAATAAAAGCGAAAGGCGAAAATCGAAAGGCGAAAAGCGAAAAGCGAAATAGTGTTAGTCGAAGGCGAAATGTGCACGCAAATAAATATTCTCGCGACTTCGCTACTTCGCTACTTTTTTTTCGCTTTTCACTTTTCGCCTTTCGCTTTTTATTACTTCAAGTACTGCTGCCACATTATTCCAATAACAATCAGTGCCAGGCCTGCCACCGTGGATAGCAGTATGGCTTCGCCTACGGCAAAATGAATGATGATAAGGGAAATGAAAGGGGAAAGGTAGATGAGGTTGCTGACCTTGGCTGTGGTGGAAGATGCCTTCAGTGCATTCATCCATAGGAGAAAAGTAATCCCCATTTCGAACAGCCCGATGTAGACGGCTCCTGCAAGTCCTTTCCAGGGAGGGATCCAGAAGTGTTTTGTCACCGCGATGGTTATAAAGACATACAGCAGTCCGAAGAAAAAATTCAGAAAAAGCTTGCTTACAGTTTCCCGTTTATCTTTCAGGTTGATGATCCAGTAAAGCGCCCAGAAAAAAGCGCTGCCTGTTGCAAGCATCACTCCTGCAGGGTTTGAAAAGTGCAGCGACAGCAGTCTGCCATGAGTCGAGATCACCATGATCCCTGCGAAACTTGTAAGAATTGCAAGTATGCTGAGGAAGCTGATCTTCTGCCTGAGCATGGGGATTGAAAGCAGCACGAGCACCAGGGGCCAGATATAATTCAGGGTGCCTGCTTCCTGGGCAGGAAGCAGGTCGTAAGCCCTTAGCAATACCAGGTAATACAGGTAGGGGTTAAGCAGTCCCATCGTTGCCGACATAAGAATGTCGGAGGATGTGAGTTTGAGGAGCAATGACAGTTTTTGCTGTACAAGCAGGATGACAAAGAGTGTGATGACTGCCACGATGGAGGAAAAGAGCATCAGGCCCAGGGGGTCCAGGTAACGCAGGCTGATCTTGAATGCGGAACCAATGGTGGACCAGCAGGCAATTGCCGAGAATGCGTAGAGATATGCTTTCCGTTGGGCTCTCATCAGGCCGCGAAGGTAAGAAAGATTGAAAAAAGTCCTATTTTTGCATATATAAACTATTCGTTATGAAAAAGCTTGCCGTGGTTGCACTGGGTGGCAATGCCCTGCTTCGTTCCGACCAAAAGGGAACAATAGGGGAGCAGGAGGCGAATGCTTACGCTACTTCCGAATCCCTTGTCAAATTGATGAAACGGGATTATAACCTGGTACTGACGCACGGAAACGGGCCCCAGGTTGGTAATATCATGCTTGCTAATTCGGCCGGGCACAAGATGTTCGGGCTTCCGGAAATGCCCCTTGATATCTGCGTTGCTTATTCCCAGGGCTTTATAGGATATATCATAGAACAGCAGCTTAAGAATGTTCTTGAAAAATACGAAATGGAAAGGGATATCATCACCATCACAACGCAGGTGCTGGTAAATAAAGATGATCCTGCTTTCCAGAACCCGACCAAACCTGTAGGACCGTATTATACCAAGGAAGAAGCTGATAAATTTACCGAAAGCACCAGGTCTGTATACAGGGAAGCACCGGGGGGTAAGGGATGGAGAAAGGTGGTGGCTTCACCGAAACCCCTGGTGATCCTGAATAAAAAAACCATTGAAAAAATTGCAAGGCAGGATAATATTGTAATTGCCGTTGGTGGCGGAGGCATACCGGTATATTACGTTGAACCAAACAAGCTCGAAGGCATAGATGCCGTCATTGACAAGGACCTTGCTTCGGCCCTGCTTGCTTCCCAAATAAATGCCGATAAGTTCTTTATCCTTACGGATGTTCCCAAAGTTTGCATCAATTTTAACACGCCCCAGGAAAGGTCACTCGACAGGCTGACCATTGCTGATGCCAAGATGTATCTTGCCGAAGGCCAGTTTCCCGATGGAAGCATGGGGCCCAAGATCAGGGCTGCAATTCACTTTGTGGAAAATTCAGGGAAGGATACCATTATCACCAAGACAACGATGCTTGGTATAGATAACGGGGGAACAAGAATCACTCTTGTTTAAAGACCATTTTCTTTAATTCGGTTCCCTCTATCCTTAAGAGGGCATTCTCAAGTTTGCTGAACTCGTTCTGATCACCGTAAAGTTCGAGCAGTATAATGCCACTGCCGGCTGTTGCTCCTGCCTCGTTGTTATGCAAGCCCAGCCTGGTCCTGATCGTACAGCCGAACTTCGCCAGAACATCCTGTATCTGGGCTGCTGCATTGGCCCGGTCCGAAATTCTGATCCCTAAAATCCAGGTTTCTTTCATCATCCTTAGTTTATAAATTTAAAATCCGGCACGGTAATACAGGCCGAAACACCCCCCTTAGAAGTGATGCTGATGCTGCCGTCAAGCTGTTCGATCAGCAGGCGTATAATAAACATCCCCAGGGTTTCCTGGTTTCGCAGGTCGAACCCTTCGGGCAAACCTATGCCGTTGTCGGAAACCGTGAGCCTGAAACCATTCGGATCAACTGTCTCCAGCTTAAGGCTTACGATGCCTTCATTCATGCCGGGGTATGCGTACTTATACGCATTTGTCAGAAGTTCATTGGTGATCAGTCCGAGCGGAAGCGCAGTTTCTATGTTTACAAGGATTTCCTTCAGCTCCATTTTCAGGCTGATCTTATGCCCGCTGAAGGTGGAGGAAATCATGGAAACCAATGACTGGATATAGTTTGAAAGAGGGATCTTGTCGAAGTTCTCACTGCGGTACAAATGTTCATGTATCAGGGCCATTGATCTGATCCGGAGTTCAATATCCCTGATAAGCTTTTGGAACTCAGGGTCGTTGTTTTTACTTCCCTGCATGCTCAGAAGGCTGATGACTATCGCAAGGTTGTTCTTTACCCTGTGGTGAATCTCCTTGAGCATGGTCTCCTTGGTTTCGGCGTTCTTCAGCTTAAGAGCCTCGATTTCCCTTTCCCTCGACCGGTCCCTGGTAACTACCATGACTTGTTCCACCCTGTTGTTTCGTATCATCGGAAGAGTCCTGGTCTCGACAAAAACCTGTTGCCCTACGAATTCAAAACTCAGTTCCCCAATGGAAATCCTGCCGGTCTCAAAAACAGCCCTTACGTTATCAATCTCTTCTTTGTTGATAAAGGGGAATGATCTCTCAATATTCATACCGATAAGGTTTCCCGGGAGGCCAGCTTCGGCCGCAACCTGCTTCAGTGTTGAATTAACCATTTTGATGTTCATGTCCCTGTCAACTGCAATTACCCAGTCGGGGAAGCTGTCAAGGGCTTCATGATACTGTCTTTCGGATGTGGCGAGTTCGTCCTGGGCTTCCTTGCGTTCCTTCACCTCCTGTATAAGTCTATGATAATTTTCAGTGAGGGCTTTCTGGTGAAGGAAGTTTTTCCAGTTGAGGCTCTGAAATATGTATGAGATAAAAAAACCAAGCGTGGTTACCGATACAACAAAGAAGAGGTGGTTGAAATACAGGAAAGAAATGGAATACGAATGATTGACAAGGGTGGCCGAAAAGTAAGCCATGAATTGCAGGGCGTTCAGGATAATGAGATCACGAAAACGGATGCGGTAGAAGGTATGCATGCCTATCACCACAAGCATCACCCATGCATAGTAATAATTATAGCCCCGGCTTGTTATATCTGACGTGACACCGACATAATAAATAGCCAGGCAGGAGAAGAGATTGACCAGAATAAATATCAGGGCAAGATACTTTTTCAGAGGTTTAATGAAGAGTACAGCCATGGAGACTGCCAGGGTGGGCACTATCAGGCCGAACCTGAAAAAGTACTGCTGTTCTATTGAATCGGCAAATAAGATCCTGTTAATGGCAGCATAGGAAATAAAAAGGAGCAGGGTGACTGTAAGGCCGACTTTCATGCTCGGAACAGAAGAGGAGAGGTAATATTCCTGGAATTCATTGTCCAGTTCCTTGCGTGACTTATGCTCCATAACTTAATCTACTGGTTTTCAAATCTGAAAGATCATGTGCTGGACTTCAATGCCGCCGATGTCCTTCAGTTTGCTCTCAAAAATGTCGAATTCGGCGGTAGTGCCCGAAAGCTGGATGAGGATTACGCCTATCCTGCTGCATACATCCTCGCTGACTTCATGAAAGCCCAGCCTTGATTTGATCAGGTAGGCGTATTCGGAAAGCAGGCGCTGTGTCAGACCAGCTTCCTTGATGCGGTCGGTGATCAGCAGGCCGATGATACGGATTTCTTTCATGTTATTAACCTTAAAAATACAAATCCCTGTTTCCCTCTCTGACCTGCTGTAGCTTTTCTTCCAGGCTGGCTTTCGAAGGATCCTCTTCCATTTGTGCTAGTTTATCACTGATCAGGCGGTATCCCCTGATTTTTGTAGCCTCAGGGGCATAGTCCTCAAGGTACTCAGCCAAAGTTAACAAGGCATTGGGTTGGCAAAAGCGTTTAATGAACCCCGGAACGGAAAACTCCATAAAATGTTCCCCGGTGCGTCCCCGCCTGTAGCAGGATGTGCAGAAAGAAGGAATATAACCCTGCTCAATAAGTTCTTCCATGATCTCGTTGAGGCTTCGGTTGTCGTTGATCTGGAACTGTTCCAGGTCAATATCCTGGGCCTCAGTCTGATCTTTTTTCGAATACCCGCCCATTTCAATGTTGGTTCCCCCGTCAATCTGTGAAACACCATACTGCAGGATCTCATTACGTATTTCAGCAGGTTCCCTTGCAGTAAGAATAAGCCCGGTATAAGGTACGGCCAGCCTCAGAATGGCAACAAGACGGGTGAACTCGGCATCGCTTACAATATGCGATTTGTCAATATTGAGATGGGAAGCATACTGTATCCTCGGGAAGGAGATGGTATGGGGCCCCACATTGTAAACAGCTTCAAAATGATTGGTGTGCCTTACCAGGCCCATCAGGTCAAACCTCCAGTCGTATAATCCGAACAAGGCGCCTATGCCGACATCGTCAATGCCTGCCTCCTGTGCACGGTCAAGGGCGGTAAGCCTCCACTCAAAATTCCGTTTTATACCTCCAATGTGGACTTTTGCATAAGTCTCTTCATTGTATGTTTCCTGGAAGATCTGATAGGTGCCGATCTTTGAATCCTTAACAATACGAAACCCGTCGATGTCCATTGGAGCAGCATTGATGTTGACCCTGCGTATCTCCCCGGGACCGCTGTGTACCGAATACACAATACGTACGGTTTCTGCAATGAACTCAGCATTGTAAGTTGGATGTTCCCCGTAAACAAGGATGAGCCTTTTCTGGCCAGAGTCTTCAAGGGCTTTTACCTGGTCTATCAGCTCATCTTTAGTAAGAGTGATCCTTTTAATAGCCTTGTTGGTGGATTTGAAGCCGCAGTATGCACATTTGTTGATGCAGAGGTTTCCTATATACAACGGGGCAAAGAGAACTATCCTCTGACCGTAAACCTTTTCCTTCAGTGCTTTCGCGCCCAGTTTGATCTCTTCAATCAATTCAGGGTCGGTAGTCTGTACCAGGACAGCGGTTTCTTCCATCGTGAGACGTTGCTTATCCAGTGACTTTGCAATGATCTCCCTTACCCTTTCCTTAGAAGGCTTTGCATTGTTTATAAAGCCCCATATCTCATCGGAGTCGATGAAGGGTTTCATCCTCTGGTCCTTAATTTTCAGCTTCTCTGGTTTGAACTTCATGTAGTGCGGAATTCAGTAGTTGGTCAGAATGCAAAGATACGAAATGGCGAAAAGCGAAAGGCGAAAAGCGAAAGGCGAAATTGCGAAAAAGCGTTGGGCGAAGTCCAAATTGGCACACAAATGAAATAAGCAATTAGTGCGAATAAATGATGTTTAGCGGGGTTTGTTGCGCTCCGAGAGGTAGACCCCGCCTATCACCAGGATTATGCCAAGGAATTTTATCAGTGTAAATGATTCAGAGATAAGGAAGTATGAAAATACGGCTGTAAAAACAGGGATGAGGTTTGAATATATGTTTGCCTTGCTTATTCCAATCTCCTTGACCGTTTTTGCAAAGAAAACGAAGGCCAGGGAGGAGGCGAAAATGGAAAGAGCCAGGAATGCGGATATGATTTTAAAGTTAAGGTGGACTTCACTGATCCTGTCACTTTCAAAAATGAGAAAAACAGGAAGGAACATCAGGGCGCCAATGATATTCTGATAGGCTACCAGGGTAACAGGTGAGTATTTCCGTGTAAGCTTTTTCAGAAAAACAGAAAAAACCAATGACGACATCACGGCTCCGAAAAGGGCCAGCACGCCTTTGCCTTCCCCTGAAAAAGAAAGGTTCCTTGATGAAAGCATGACCGCTACTCCCGAAAAGGAGATTGCTATTCCAAGCATGTTCAGCCGGGATATTTTTTCTTTGAAAGTTAGCCAGGCAACAAAGGGGGAAAATACGGGGATGGTTGCAATGATTACGCTGGATAAGGTGGGAGTGGTAAATTTCACCCCGAAATTCTCGCCCAGGAAATAGAGGAAGGGATTGAATACGGCGCTACCCATCAGCAGCCAGAAATCTTCCTTCTTTATCTTCTCGAAACGTCCCGAAGCGATCATAAGGATAAACAGGAAGGCCGAGGAGATCAATAACCTGATAAAGATGATGGTAACAGGTTGAAAATAAGCCAGCAAGCTGGTTGTCCATATAAACGATAGTCCCCAGAACAGCATGGCGGCTGTAGCATACAGGTGCACCGGGATTTTGATGGTTTTCATCGGATGCAAATTTAGAATTTTATATTGCACTGTAACATTTAGTATATTGGTGAGTCTATTTGCTAAAACTGGGAATCTGGAAACCCGATACGAAAATATTCACAAGGACCTGATCGATGCCTGCCGTCGCGGGGACAGGAACGCCCAGTTCAGGATATACAACCTATATTATAAAGCCATGTTCAACACCAGTCTCAGGATAGTAAACGATACCGCCGAAGCCGAAGACATCATGCAGGAATCTTTCCTGGATGCATTTCAGAGGCTTGATTCCTATTCGGGGCAGGGGAGTTTCGGAAGCTGGCTCAAACGTATTGTTGTAAACAATTCCCTTGATTCCCTCAGGAGGGTGAAAGATACGGTGTCCATTGATGATGCAGGATTAGACATTGCTGAAGAGAAAGAGGAAAACCGTGAAGCCGAGATCCGTTTCCAGGCTGAGGAAGTGGTGAGGGCTATCAAAATGCTGCCAAACGAATACAGAATCATAATCAGCCTGCACCTTCTTGAAGGATACGATCATGAAGAGATCTCGGAGATCCTTAATATCAGCAACCAGCTATCACGGACCCGCTATTCCAGGGCCAGGCTGAAACTGCTTGAGATTCTAAAAGATAGTAAATTCAGAAACGCATTCATATATAATTAAGATGGATCTGGAAAAATTAATACAGGAAAACCGTGATCAGTTCGATAGTATGGAACCATTGGACGGCCACTTTGAGAGGTTCAGCGAACGCCTCGGCCTTTCTGATGAAAAAATAATAGCACCATCGTCAAGGTTCAGCATGTTAAAGGTTGCCGCAGTCATCCTGGTGATCATCACTGGAAGTGTCATCGTTTTTGATCTTGCAACCCGTTCCATCCGGGAGAAGTTTGCTTCAACCGTCGCAGTAAAACAGATGCCTGAAGAACTCAGCGAAGCAGTACAATATTATGATGCACGGGCAACAGCACAACTGAGAGAAGTCCACAAGCTTGCCAACAGCCCTGAACAGGCTGTAATTATCAATGAGGATGCTGTAATGGCAATGAACAATCTTGATGAAGATACACGTGAACTCCAGCAATCCCTTGCCGAAAACCCCAATTGTGAACGCCTGCAGGCTGCCATCATACAGAACCAGCAGATGAAAGAAGGTATTGTGAACAATATTGTAAACACATTAAACAAACACTAACCGTCAGAATATAAATCACATGAAAACTATATTGAAAATAACCATCATGGCAATACTGGTGGGCCTTGCGCCAGGAATGAAAGGAGCCACAGTCAATGAATACACCAGGGTGATCAAAAAAGAATTCAACGTAAATCCCGATGCACAGCTTACCGTGACAAATAAATTCGGAGAGATCCACTGCACGAACTGGGAAAAGAACGTGGTCGGCATCGAAGTCAAGGTGATCGTGGAAGCCACAAATGATAACACTGCAGCTAAAATGCTCGAAAAGATCAACGTTAATTTCAGTAATACAGCTTCGCTTGTGGAAGCCACCACGGTGATTGAAGAAATGAGGAACTCGGGCAAGAGCAGCTTCCAGGTAAATTACCTTATCAGCCTGCCGGTGGGAATGAGTGTGGATCTTACGAATAAATTCGGGGATATATACCTCAATGAAGTATCCGGGAAGGCAAGGATCAGCCTCAGTTACGGAAGCCTTGACGTGAACAAGCTGAATAATTCGGATAACCTGATCGAAATGAAATTTTGCAATTCGGCCAAGGTGCGCAGCGTTACCGGGGCCGTGGTAAACCTTAAATATTCCACCCTTGATGTCGATTATGCCGGCAGCCTGAGGCTTGACTCTAAATTCTCGAACCTCAATGCAAACAAGATCATTGCGCTGAACGTTAGTTTTGAAGGCGGTTCCGTGGATATTAAAAATTCATCGTCCATTGAGAGCCGCTCAAAATACTCCGAT
>JBAXBP010000059.1:0-17824 GCA_037141915.1 Bacteroidota bacterium
GATCATCGGCCAGGCCCTGTTTCATCCAGATGATCTTTGAAACGCCCAGGGCTTTCCTGTATTCACCATCGAGCTCTTCCTTAGTCCTGCCGGGGTTCCTTTGCATTTCGGTGGCTTCGCAAAGGATGAGCGTGCCTTTGCCGTTCACTTCCATTCCGCCTCCTTCATGGAAAGCATTGCAGCGGATCAGTTTCGCCCTAGTCACTTTGGCCATCATGGCCGATACATTCCCTGTATTCGTGTCGATGTCCATGGCCGAGTAAAAAGCAATGCTGTCTTTGTTGTCGCCGTATATCTCTTTCAGGTACTGAGGATGGCCGTAAAGGTTCCATCCGAATTGCACCGCAGCGAGTTCTCCCTTTCCATTCACCAGGAAACTTGCCCCATGGTCGCGAATCCAGTAACGGTCGCCTGGCATCAGATAAA
Organism: Bacteroidota bacterium; assembly: GCA_037141915.1. Classification (GTDB taxonomy): domain Bacteria; phylum Bacteroidota; class Bacteroidia; order Bacteroidales; family FEN-979; genus CAIRDP01. Next base: position 427 of record JBAXBP010000059.1, read on the forward strand.
ACCCCACTTTAGAGGTGTCAATCCCCCGGCCCGCCAGGAACAACTTAGCTGTTCTCATCAAACTGTCGGAACCAACGGCAATGTTGACTTTCACATGAGGCATGAGGGCGGTGATCATTTCGGCGACCACGGGATAAAAGAAAGTCTCTGTCTTTTCCCATCCGAACCATACCGCATCCTGCCGTTCCCATTCGGCAGGCATGTAAAACCGGTCTCTTTTGTTGCTGCACGAAAGCAAACCAAGGAGGATAGTCAGGAGAAGGAGTTTTTTCATGATGTCTGTATTTGAAAATGCTTTAGGTATTGTTCTTGTCCCCTCCAGGACAGTTCTAGTAAAGCTCATCGATAATGAATTTTTTCATTTTAAGAAAGGCCTCGGTCACTTTTCCGGCGCGTGATGGGTCTTTCAGAAGTTCTTCCAGGACCGAAGGAACGATCTGCCACGACAATCCGAACCTGTCTTTAAGCCAGCCGCATTGCTGCTCCGAACCGCCTTCGCGGAGCCTGTCCCAGAAGTAATCGATCTCCTCCTGGCTGTCGCAGAAGACCTGGAAAGAGAAGGCTTCGGTAAAGTCAAAGGCATGTTGCATGGAATTGCCCATGATCATGAAACCGTTGCCGTTCAGGCTGAACTGCCCATGCTGTACCGAACCTTCGGGTTCATTCCCGCCTTTCGGATACCTGAGTATGCTGCCGATAGCCGATCCCGGGAAAACAGAGGTGTAGAATTCAATGACCTGGTCTGACTGCGGATGATGATCGCCCATGAAAAGAAAAGCCGGGGTGAGTTTTTGCGAAGTAACGGCATCCATGGCAATTTGCCAGGAGACCCCGAAACGGTCGCTGATCCAGGCATACCGTTCGCTCCACGCATAGCGGTCGAGCGGCATCATAACCATCCCGCCATCCGCCAGCTTATGATAAAGAAAATCGACATCCCCGGCTTTTTCGCAGGCAACATACAGTGAAACCGAGGGATTGAGCTTATACATGGGACCCCCGTTGAGGATGGTGAAGGGCTGGGAGCAGAGGGTGAAGTTAACCGTGAGAACCTTGCCCTCTTCCTGTTTATGGGTTTCGAAGCCCTCCTTGCCGAAGTAGCTGATGTTTTGTATCGCCGAGCCGGGAAAGACCGAAGTGTACAATTCAGCAGCCTCTTTCGCATTACCGTAGAACCAGAGGCAGGGGGTGATGTTTTGTTTCATTTCTTCAAGAAGTTTACAAGCCTTACAATTTGTATGGGTTTAGGTACATTCTTTATCCCAATCTGTAATCGCTGTCCATTCGCTGATGCAGGATTCTTACAATAAGTATTGTTTCACCTGCTTGTTGCTTATAATAGACTACATGAGACTTTACTCTTGTTGACCGATATCCTTCTTTAATATAATCAATTGATCTTCCCAGCAGGGGATTTGAGGCGATGAATTCTATTTCATCAATTAGCAAGTTATAATATCTGTCAGCTTGCTCAAGCGACCATTTTTGTTTTGAATAAGACCAAATTTCTTCAAGATCTTTTACAGCTTCATTTGTAAAACAGTAATTTGCCATGTTTACAAATGCTTGGCTTGAAGTGATTTTAAGTGTTTTACAGCATTAAAATCTTGCGCAATTTCACTTTTTTCACCTATCTCAAGTGCAGATTTTAAAACTTCAATCTTTCTATCCTCCTGTTCCATTAATCGTAATCCTTGCCGAATGACCTCACTAGCTGAATGGTACCGTCCAGATTCAACTTTTTTTGAGATAAAGCTCTCAAAATGATCACTTAATGATATTGATGTATTCTTGCCCATAGTAATTGTCTTTTTACAAAAGTACCAAATATTGGTACTTAATACAAGCTATTCTAAAAAAAAGATCGATCTCGCAACATCTGTTTTATAAAACTTTCCATCTGAAGAAACCATTTTCAGTTGGTTATAATTTGTAACCAACTCACTGCCTTCTTCCTTAATTCTGTTTTTCAAGACTTTCCAATAATTGTTAGGATTCTCACTTTCTGTAAGCACACCCACCACATCCACCACCGAGAAATACCATTTCTCCTGTTCTTCATCCCAATGGCACCTGACTTGCCTCTGATTGAATAATTTAATTGCCGTTTCCCTGGTCATGTCGTAGATATAAAATTTATTGTGATTTGCATTCTTCTTCTTGAAAATCAAGCGCTATAACAAAGATAAAGGATATGCAGGAACATGAAATCGATGTTTATAACTTAATCCGGCCATCAGGAGAAAGTGATAGAAAAATCGATAATTTTTTCAATCTCAAACCGTGACAAATTATCACAGTTTGATTTCCTTATCCAATAGTCAATAAACCAGGTTGATATAAATACTTGAAACCTCGCAGGCTTAACTTTTCAAGAACCCGAGTTCATAGACCTGGGGCTGAAGTTTGAGGGTGAGGGTTTTATAGGCTTCTTCGAAGGGTTTGAAGCTGACGGGTGGGAAATCGCCGCCGGCGTTTCTGGCCTGGAGGGCTTTGCGCACCTGGTACCAGCCTACGTCGGCGCGGTTGAGTTTGAGTTCGTCGCGTACTGCACGTACATCGGTATGGGCAAAGTAGGCCTGCCATAAGGTTTTGCCTGCTTCTATTACTTGTATTGCTTCTGCGGATAAGGTTTTCCCGGATAGATACCTTACCATGAAATCCGATTCAAACCGGTCGGGTGCACCGACTTCGGTTTCGGTGAAGGGGATGAAGTGGTTGACGATGGACCACTTTTTCCCGTTCCATTCAAGATCGTTGGCGCTGGCGGTAAGATTGCTGCCGTTGAACAGCATCCAGATGAGGCAGTCGTTTTTGAATTCTTCGGACAGGGGAGAGGTGGGTTGCAGAAACTGGTCGCGGTCGTTGAGCCAGGTGGGTTTGACCAGGCGGCGGACGGAGAATACGATAGCGACTTGCCAGAGATTTTCAGGAGTAACAAAAAAAGCACCAGGACTACAATATCCTGAGGAAAATATAGCTGTTCTTTGTCCTGCGTGCTGCAAATCATTGCTATCACATAGCATTTGACCTATTGCAGAATCTGACCAAAACGTGCCCCGGATGTCAATTGTTTTTATAGCTGGATGAATGGCATTTTTTAGTGGGACAACACTTGTTTTATTTGCGTTTGGACGATCTATCCACGTATTTAGAGATATTTCTTTGGGGAAATTGTAAAACCGTTTTTCACCAATTGGTTGTGCTGATTTATCTAAAACTTCAGTGGTAATCTCCGTGATTAGGGTTCTATTATTAGCTTGTTGATTTGTTTTCCATATTAAAAAACCAATTGGAAAATTTCCATTCAATCCATCGAAAGCACGGTTATGTACTACAAAGCCTCCTAAATAATTTGCATTCCAAATGTTCCTGAATTTTTCAAAGTTTGGAGCATTAATATATTTTAAAGTACTAAACATTGCTATAAATGCAGTTGGAATTTCTAATGCAATTCTAGCTAGAAACTGAGTAAATAATTCACGAGTTGCATAGCTATAATCTTTCATGTTTTTAGCAACTTGTGTTGTTGCAACATCAGATTTTGCTTCACTCCCCAGTGTATCGCCTGATTCCGCATACGGCGGATTTATCAGCACCAAAATCTTTTTCCCCTGGGCAATGGACATCCGCAGTCCAACAGGAATCTTATTCGTAAGACTGTAATCTATCCTGCCATCCGCAGTGATATCATCATTCAGGTAATCATACTGAAAACGCTGGGCGCCAACGCAGGTCTTGGTGGCTCTCATCACATCCACATCGGCCTGGTCGAGGGTGCTCATATAAATATTCCGGGGGTTGTTGTGCTTGACTTCGAGGTTGCCCACTCCGCAGCACATATCCCATACAATATATTCGTTCTGCCAGGTATCGCCCAGGGTTTCGGTGAGCTTGTCGTAAGCCTTATCCACCACGGCAAGAGGGGTGTAGTAAGCTCCCTTGAAACTGCGTTCATCGAGAGGGATCAGGCTGTCGCGGCGTTCGAGGAGGTAGTCGCGGTACTCGGCCCTGGGCGGACGGTGATAGATTGCCCAGAACTGCCGGTAACCCTCCTTGTTGCTTAGTTCATACACCTTCCCGCCCAGGAGGAAAACGGGGGCATTGTTCTTATGCATGAGTTCGGCAGGAAGATTATCGTGGGTGGAAACCGTGCCGTCGTTCATGATATCCGCAAAAAACAGGAGGGCATAATCTTCTTCAGCCACGCCCTTGATCTCGTTCCCTATCATCAGCACCCATTTGTCAAAGACCTGTTTAAGGTTGTTGGGAGTGATCTGTGTGCGGATAATATCCCCGTTCTTTATCGCATTCTTTACAGTATTGATGAATTCCTCTTCATGTGTCTCAATTTTAAATGAGACGAAGTGGGTGCCGATATGGGTCGAAATGGCATCCAGGGCTTCCTGGGTATAATTGCTGGCCGATTTGCCCCAGCGGATGGTCTTTTTGGCAAGAAAGGGCAGCACATCTTCGCTTTTCATCAGGGCAGCCTTCTGGGTGTCGATCACAGCAAGGAAGGGTGGAATATAGTCTCCCTTGTTCAGGGCATCCTGCACATAATGCATGAGCTGGGTGAACATGGCGTAAGTGGAGATCTTGCCTGTATCCTTGGCCTCGAACCAGATCTCTTTGGTTTGTATGTCGATGAGGTTTTTGGAATAGCCTTTTAATCCAAGGGCTTTGATGTAGGCATCCTTGACGTCTTCTTCGCTTTTCGCCTGCTGGAGTTGCTGGTAAAGACTCATTTACTTTAAACAAATTATCCGATAAAGTTAAATACTTTATCAAACATAGGAGTTGTTGTAAAAGCTAAAGTAGAAATATTTAGCAAAAACAACTATTATTGTAATCCAAAGACAAGTCACACATGAAAAAAATTCTATTCTCCCTGGCAGCAATTCTGCTTTATTCACAACTGCTTGCACAATCAACTGACGCTTATATCAACGTATCTTCAGGGGTTCAGTACCAGTTGATAGGGAGCTGGGATTTAAGCAAGCTGGATAAGGTATTCAAGGTTGAGCTTGCTGAATTTCTTTCAACTTCCTCGATGGGAGCAAAAGCGTTTAACGATAGCTTCCCCCTGGCAAAATATCCCGTAAACCTCTACCGTGTCAGATACAATTCGGTAATTCCTGAGTTTGGAAACCAGCCTACGGTTGCGTCAGGTCTGGTTGTAATCCCCCGGAACGGCCTGGATTCAATGCCTGTTGTGATGTACCAGCACGGGACGGTATTTTCAAAAACCGAAGTGCCAAGTTTCCCTGATAACTCAGAAGAGACAAAAATCATGATAGCACGTTTTGCTTCCCAAGGTTATATCGTGATTGGAGCCGATTATTTCGGAAGGGGCATTTCGGACCTTCCCGACAGTTACCTTGTAAATAGCAGTACACAGCAGGCCTGTGTTGACATGCTGTTTGCCGCCAGGAGTATTTTTGCCGCAATGAAGCTTAAACCAGGAAAGTTTTTTATTAGCGGCTTGTCGCAAGGAGGATGGGCTACCATGACATACCTTCACATCTGGAAGCTCTGAATATACCTGTAACCGCTGCAGCAACTGCAAGTGCCCCAACCGATATTTTCGTCACCATGGACCGGTGGATGAATAATTACCAGCCCATAGATGCGGTGTATCTTCCGGCTTGCATTTCACTTCAGATCCAGGCACAGGAATATTACCTGCAGCAGGCCGGACTGACCGAATCGGCCATCCGCAGTCAATATTTAAAGGCAGCAAAGGATTTTTACAACGGAACAATTGACTATACCGCATTCAGTAAACTCACGCCATCTAAACTACAGGATTTTATACGGCCTGAGTTCATGGCAGGAGGGAATACGGGCGAAGGGCCGTACTGGCAATCCCTTGAAAAATGCCAGGCTTACCGCTGGAGAAGCCATACGCCGACCTATAACTATTATGGAGGATCGGATGAGGTCGTTCCGGTATTTATTGCAAAACTACCTCAGGAATTTCATAACGTGATGGGCTGCGGGCCAACAACAGCAGTGTATGCCGGTGACAAGGCCGATCACCGTGCGACCTTTGTTTATGCTGTTTTACACCAGAAAGACTGGTTTGACGGGTTTTTGAAAAAGTAGGCCGGGAATGGGCAATTTATTTGCTTGTTTTACCCGTTCACTGATCATTTAATCCCTTCCCGTTGAGCATTTGCTGTATGCTTTTTTCAATCCTTGACTTCCGGGTTTCGGGTTGTTTAGGTTGAGAAAAATGAAACAGGTATGCTCTCTGCCGCCCTGGTGTCAAGGTATAAAAAGCAGTTTTCAAGGGAGGGATTTCATCAAGCTTTTTTTGAAATTCTTGTGGAATGGAATATTCCGAAGTCTTTTTCATTTCCACTTTTAAACCGGCTTTTTCAACTTCTATGGCTTCATGAATACAGGCTTTCAGGATGGGTTCCAACCCAACTATTTCCCGGATGCTTGTGAACCGGATCTGGCGTGACGCCTGCACATTTTCTGTTTGCCGGATGAGAATTCCCTGGGTGTCCTTCAACAAAGCTCCTTTGAAAAACAGCAGCGCACAGTATTCCTTAAATCCATGTATTAAAACTACGTTTCTTTCCTGAAATGTGTAACAGGGAACACCCCATTTCAGTTCCTCGGTGAGCTGAAAATCGAGAATAATCATTCTCAACTTCTCGAATTCTTCCCGCCAATTTTTGGCTTTATTTAAAAAAACATCAACCTTTGGATTCATTATTTCTCGCTACTATGATTGGGCACTCCGCTCCTTCATCCTCAGTTTTAAAAGTTTACATCAACGAAAAAAGAAGAAGCAAAATCAACAGGGAGCAAATGAAGATGTCGGTAATGACTGCAACTTTCAGGGACTTTTTTGTGGTTTTTATGCCAATCACGCAGAGTATGATCGAAATTACGCAGAGGACAAGGAACAGAAATGTTGCTTTGTGCGGGTCCCTGAAGAGAGGGGGGAGGTATTTTTTGAATTCTGCGACACTTTCGCCCTGGTTGCCGAACAGGTTGCGAATATATATCCACAAGGCCTGGTAGTAGAGGGGGATAAATCCTGCAACCAGCCCTGCAATAGCAAATATGTCTTTGGTCTTGAGTTTACTGTGGTTTGCCATATTGAATCCTGTTATGATTTGTATTTGTAATCCTGTATTGACTTATTTTTTTACTGCGCCCAGGTAGATTGTCATCAGCCGGGTGGCCATAACCATAGGTTTGGCGGAAGTTGAATTGTAGCTGATCACAATGGTCACGTTCTTTTCGGGGCAATAGCCTGCCCAGTTTTTATAGCCGGGAATGGTCCCTGTATGACCCCACATGGAGGGGCTGATTTTATGCATTATTCCCAGTCCGTATTCTTCACAGTCTTCACCCGGAGCCGGGACGGTTGTTAATCTTCGGGCTTGGGTTGAATCGGAGATAAGGCTGCCTTTATAAAGAAGCTCAACCCATTTCTTCATATCATAAATATCCGCCACGATAGCTCCTGCTGCACCTGATAAGGATGGATCATATGCCTGTGAAACATCGGTTGTGTCCCCGGCATACCATCCGTAGCCGTGAATGAAACGGCCCTGTATGAAATTATCGGAAGGGTAGAAGGTGTTCAGCAGGTTGTGTGGTGTAAATAACCTGTTCCGGATCATCGTGGCTATGGAAGTTCCGGTGATCATTTCCACAATCCTTCCGGCGATGATAGTGTTGGTGTTGGAATAATAAAATCCTGAGCCTGGAGTGAAATAATATGGCTCGGCTTTGGCCAGGTCTATAAGTTCATCACTGGTCCATTTTCTTAAGGGATTTGTTATTAAATTGAGCCTCCATGCTTCTGTCTCAGCAAAATCAAAAATCCCGCTGGTATGATTGCACAACATCTTCAGTGTTACACTGTCGGCTCTTGGAAAATCAGGCATGTATTTGCTTAACTTATCTTCAAGACTGATGAATTTTTGATCAGCCAGCTGAAGAAGTACGGTGTAAGTGTATGTTTTAGTGATACTCCCTACGCGGAATTGCATAGATGCATCAGGTTTTTCACCTGTTGCTTTGTTGGCAATGCCTAAGCCCTTGATCCATGCCAGGTTTCGGTCGGGAGCCCATATGCCGATAAGCATTCCGGGAATACCGGAGGCTGCGTAGATTGAATCACTGGCCTTATCCCACTGAGCTACAATAAGGTCGTTGTTGAAGGTTACAGGAGGTTCGGACTTATGTGAACAGGAACAAACCGAGATCAGAATTGTCACTGTCAATATGAATGAGAGGATTGCTGACGTTTTCATCGATAGCGGGTTTGAGGGTTGCTATAGCACTACACATTTTCGTGTAAAGCTTTGCCTGGCGGTCTGAATCCTGTATAAATATACTCCCGGATGAAGATTCCCTGTATTCCAGCTCACACGGTAATCTCCGGCCTGCCTGGATTCATTCACTAGGGTTGTTACCAGCTTGCCATAAGCGTTATAAACTTCCAATAACACAGGGGATGCTTCTGCAAGATGATATTGTATTGTCGCTGATGAGCCGACAGGGTTTGGAAAGACGGGGTCAAGGATGTTCAGGTTCAATCCATCTCCATTCTCTTCCACTCCCAAAATGGAGCTCAGTTTTCCTATGGCATACTTCAGTTCCACATCAATGCTGTCGATATACAGCATGTCAAGCACTGTATCATTGAGAGGAACCCGTATATCGGGCTGTATCCCGCCCTGCATGGTTGAATCACTGTCGACCTGTATCTTCATGTTTTTATCCAGGGAGCGTCCTACCGGATACCTGAAATAAAGGTCGTTGGGAGGCAGGTACAGATAGTGGTAAGACCAGTTCTCCATCATGCCAAAAGAACCGTTGCTCCCGTAAAAGCTTACTACATGGTTTTTGGGCAGCCGCCTCACCGCCATCGGTATACCCTCGCCGCTGCTGATATTACGGGGGCTTACCATGATCATGACTGGTTTTGAAAAATAGGTTCCCTGGGGCTCTGTAAATTGTGCCCCGTTAGGATATTTAGGATTGATGTAGGTTCCCAGGGTCTGCGGATTAAAATGGGGTAAAGGAAGCGGCCAGATATCAAACTGTCCGGTTCCTGGATTATAAAAACTCCTGTATTCATATAAGGTGGTATCGGTAGTGAAAAATCCCGCAAGGGCTGCCGACAGCAAATCTTCCCCTCCTGTATTTATACGCATGTCAAGTATCAATCCCCGGGCTCCTGCTGTTATGAATGAATCGACAGCCTTCCTGAAACCTGTATATGCCTGGGCCATTGCCGCTGAATCACCGGGTTCGGAAGTAAGCTTGATATAACCGTACCCGCCAGGCTGGAGAATGCTATAGGAAATCGTTGGCCCGGGATCAATGGGAAGGAGAGAAGTCTGGTCAAAGGTCGCATAGTTATCGTCAACTGCGGTAAGAACTGCAGTAAGCGGGCCTGCCGCACCCCTGTTCAAAAATTTCACTTTCATGGTTTTTCCAACGGGCGCCCTTCCAATGAACCTGAACTGGTTCAGCCTTTTACATTCGATTGTAGCGGGATTTGCTTCGGCCCAGAACACCGATACGGTATCGAGGGCTGAATTCACCGGATGGTCATTCACTTCAAGCAGCTCAGCACCAAACGACATTCCTGCAAGGGCGGCCGGAGATCCGGGGTTCACAAGCCGGGCCACAACCCTGCCGTCGTCAAGCCCCGTGAGGGCAAACCCGTAACTTCCGCCGATCTGCTGGTAACCTGCAAAGTTTTTGTGTCCATCCCAACCTGCACCTCGTATCGAAACATGCCCGTCGGGGATAGAAGCCACATACTCCTTAAGGGCGAGGTAGAACGCATTAGTGTCACTTGCCAAACCGGCATTCACGATTTTCGGCCTTACCCTGTTGTTCAATGCATTCCAGTCAACGGCTTTCCATTCGCCGAAAGCATACCAAACACTGACCCTCTGATGCATGGAGTCATAAGCGGCAACAAAACCATTACTCTGGGAATACAGGCTCGTGATGCCGTAAAAGAGAATTACGATCAACAAGACTGATTTTTTCATTCCATTTCAGATATTGATTCTAAAGTAAGCATCAACTCAGGTAATCCCGCACGGCTTTTGAAATTCCCTTTTTAACCCCTTCCCAGGTTTGGTTTTTAAAACTTACCGGGGTTTCGGAATCTTCGGCATCAACAAAATATGTGATGGCATTTGGAATACTGATTGCCATCATCTGGCTGGGGTATTTTTTTTGATGAAATGCTATAAGTTGTTCCAGTGAATAATTCTGGAATAATTCAAAATTCACATCCCGGAAAATACGTTTGTTAAATACCGGTTTCCTGATATCAGCCATGATACGAAGATAATGATTTTTAAAATTCAGCTGACCGGATATCCTGACTGCCAAACGGCATAAAAATAAACTGCAAAATGTTTAATCTCTGCGAGATCTATTCCTGCGGAGATTATTCTTTGACCAGTTTACCGGTGACCGATGTCTTATCATTGGTAAGCCTGAAATAATAAATCCCTGAAGGTTTTCCGCTGAAGTCGAGCTGTACTTTCCGTTCAGAAACCTGGAGGCTTAGCATTTCTTTACCCTCGGTATTTACTATCGAAAGGGTTGCAGTTCCTGAAAATTCGGGGAATTCAATGGTAAACTGACCTTTTACAGGGTTCGGACAGATCTTGTAACTTCCGCTTCCTGCCGGCACATTGTTAATGCCGACTGCGCCTCCGTTAGTGGTTTTCATGATCAGGCCCGAATCACCGACAATATAGCCGAGACCAATAGCCGGGAAATGAACACCCTGGAGTGCCAGGTTGGTTCCGGAACTCTGAACTGTCCAGTCAGTGCCGGAATTTTCCGTTTTCAGTATCAGTGATTCTGAGCCGGTATTTTTGGCTCCAACCACATACCCTGTAGACAGGTTATTGAAAAATACCTGGTAAATGTTCTGTATTGTGCCGGTACTCAAGGGTGCCCAGGTATATCCGCCGTCGGTTGATTTTATAACTGTTCCGCGATAGCCTGCTGCATAAGCGGTTACACCATCAGAAAAACTGATGGAGGCCAGATGGAAAGCCGTTCCCGATGTCTGCGTCAGCCATGTCGTACCTCCATTTGCTGTCAAAAGCACAGTTCCTGACCAGCCGACGGCAACACCTGTTGTGGGTGTGGTGAAGGCAACAGCAAGCAGTGAATTGGTGGTATTTGTCGTTTGTATGGTCCATGTAGTGCCACCGTCTTCCGTTTTAGCAATCAGGCCGCCCGAACCTGCAATATATCCAACATAGATATTCACAAAATACACGCAGTTGAGGTTATAGAACATATTGAATAAATACTGGGATGACCAGGTTTGGCCCCCGTTGGTTGTTTTAAGATATAAACCGCTTCCGCCTACTGCATAACCCGTGTCGGCATTCACGAACCGGACACTTTGCAGGTAACTGCCCGCGGCATCATAATAGGCAGTCCAGGAAGTACCGCCGTTCGTGGTTTTCAGGATAAGCGCCGAGTCACCAACGGCATAACCCTTATCGAGGTCAGTAAAATAAACTGAGTGCAGGCTCTTTTTAACTCCTGAGGACTGCGGAATCCATTGACCCATCGCGGTTCCTGTTACGAGCAAAACTAACAGTAAGGAACAAATTGATTTCATAGTATGATTGATTTAAGGTTCGTTTTAAATTTCAAGGGTGCTAATTTAGCGAGTTTTCCTGAATTCATCAACCTTGTCGGGCCCGCCATCCCCTTAATCCGCAGTAAACAAAATGAAAATTTAATTCAGCCTGCTGTTCTGTGTTTGCAGGATTCGACTGTTTAGCTGATATTTCCCTGTTTTTTTATTCTTCAATTGTTAAATAAAAACCCGGGCTTTCATTAGCATCACAGTTCCATTTGGCTTCTGTTCCCCAGCGTGTATAGCTGCAACCCTGGTCCTTTTTAATAGTGAAGAGAACAACAGCAGAAGAATTTTTACTGCCGTTCATTTTCACCATCTTATTTTCATTGAGGCCTCTGACTTTGACCCATTCAAGTGTAAGGGCGACTTCTCTGCTATAAACCAGGTTGTATTTGCCAAGGTCAATATCTTCCCAACCCGATTCTTTTGTCAGGCAGATGATGATATTCTTATTCAGCAATTCATGATCTGGCATGTTGTCTTTCAAATCCCGGATATGGATGCGGAACATGCTGGTGTCGAAGGATTGCTTTGATAAGTGAATATGTATGCTTTTTATGATTACCGGAAGCTTTCCCAGGTCTATTTTTGTACCTATCTCATATCCTTTACCAAAGTCAGTGCCACCCCATCCGGCCAAACCGCCATGAAAAGTATAGCTTGTTGTCCCCGCCTTCCTGAACCTGCCCGAAGGTTTGATCACAACCTCCTTCAATTGTACAGGTTCCCCGGTAAGTCTTATGATATTCTCCCTGCCGGCCAGTTCCCTGCTTGGAAATGTCTGGGACTTGAAGCCTATCATCGCAAACCTTTCCCGATATGACCTGGGCTTGCAAATGAAAAGCAGTCAATAAGAGGGCAAGAAGGATAAAACCGGATCTCATGCAGAATCCCATTTACCGGATTGAAAGGGTACGCGGCCAGAAGTGTCTTCTCGTTTTCATATAATAAGGTTTATTTGGGTGAGAAGCAGCAATTATCAATGAAATGCATTATTTCTTTACTTTTTTCCTGAGTGACGTTAGCTTAAATGTAAGGCCAATATGGGTGCTGAGGTTATTCCACACATAATTTGTCATCCAGTTGCCGGCATTGGGAATTTCACCGTTTATCTTATAGCTGTTCTGGGAAACCAGGTAATCGAGTATGTAATACAAGCCGAATCTTCCATCTGAGTCAAAATATACATTATAACCCAGGCCGATCACGTTGTTGATGTACATGTCGGTCTCGGTGTAAGGTTTCGACACGTCCCCGGTCAGAACTTTGTTGTATGTCGACTTGTATCTCAGGTATTCAAATGAATAGTGAATGAACATGTTCTCACGGAAATAAGGATTGAACACATAAAATTTATAACCGGCTATAAATCCAGGGCTGGGATTTATATTGTCATCACTGAAAAACATGGCATTGATGGCCACCGGATAGGCAAAACCCAGCGAAAACTCATGCCGTCCTACCTGGATATACGGGGAAACATAAACCACACTCTTCAGGTCAGTCATATAATGCTGGTTGGCAGGGAAGTTTGAAAATCCGCCCGCGCTGATGCCGAAATCCTGTTTTATGGGATCCTGCTGAGCCTGCAGATTAGCTGAAAATGCCAATAGAATAACCACGGACATAATCAATGCAACGATCGTTTTCATATGTTTGAATGAAAGAACTTACGTCCGAAAGGGAAAAACCTGGGAACTTGTTTTTGATACCCGGCATACCCCGGATATTTACCCGCACTGATCTCCTCGCTGAAGCTTGAGCTTCCCTGGAAAAGCACGACCAGGAGCAGGCAGCCGGCAATGCTCCAGTTGAACCACGCTCCGCTTGCGGCAACGCTGAAGAGGTAAAAACAAACCCAGATGGATTGTTCTGCAAAGTAATTGGGGTGGCGGCAAAGGGCCCAAAGGCCTTTATCAAGGAATCCTTTTTTGTAATCACCCTTAAGTTCTTCCCCTGCTTTGATCTTCGCATGTTTATTACTTTGGAAATTCCATTGGTGTATGTCCGCAACAGTCTCAAACGCAATAAAGAAGAACATCAGCAAGGCTGCGGCATAATCGAAAATCCCCATTGGCACAGTGTTATTCTGAAGGGCGACAATGGCCGGCAATGTAAAAAGAAGGATGAGCACAAGCTGGTAACCGGAAATGAAGAACAGGTTGAACAATGTCCATTTCCAGCGGGGGTTAAACTCGGGTTTCCGGCGCAGAACCAGCCAACGGTAGTCTTCCTCCCCGGCCCAGAAGCGCCAGCTGTAAGCTCCTTTCATTGCGAAATTTACAGTCAGCCTCAAACCCCATAAGGTTACAAGGACACTCATCACTGCCAGCCGTGGTGAAAAATCTCCGTAAGAAGCAACAACCCAGGTATAAACAATAGGCAGCAGGCTCCATAACTTGTCAACCTGGCTGTTGTTCCTTGTCAGTTCCCCCACAATAAACGAGTCTGCTATAACAATAGCAACTATGATCATCAGGGTCTGCAAAGCTTTCCACTCCAGTGGACCTAATGCTGTGCCGAAGAAGTAGCTGAACAAGGGAACAGCCAGGAGCGTTACACCCAGAAGGATTGCAGTTGTTACGATTTTCATATGTCAAATAATGAATTTGTTCTTAAAGCGCGCAAGATAGAAAAAATCCATTATTCATTTTTGAAAATAAGTTTCCCGTCGCGGGCGTCGAGCAGTATGACTGCAGCTTTGTCGACTTTGCCGGAGAGTATCATCTTTGACAGTTCGTTCAGTACTTCGCGCTGTATCACACGTTTGATGGGCCTGGCGCCATACTGGGGGTCGAAGCCGAGGGTGGCGATAAGATCAACAGCCTTTGGACTGACCTTAAGCTTGATGTCATTCTTCTCAAGCATGCCTCTTACCTGGCTCAGCTGCAGTTCAACTACTTTGCTGATCTGGCTCCGGATGAGAGGCTCGAACATGATGATCTCGTCGACGCGGTTGAGAAATTCGGGCCTTATGGTTTTCTTCAGCAGTTCGAATACCTGGTCGCGGGTGCGGTTGAGCAGCTCGTCGCGGTTCTTGTCATTGACTTTTTCAAGGTTTTCCTGTATGATGTGAGAACCTATATTGGAAGTCATAATGATGATGGTATTCTTGAAATCGACGGTACGTCCCTTATTATCGGTCAGGCGGCCATCGTCAAGCACCTGCAGAAGAATGTTAAACACATCGGGATGGGCTTTCTCGATCTCGTCGAGAAGCACCACGCTGTATGGCTTGCGGCGCACAGCTTCGGTAAGCTGGCCGCTCTCCTCATAACCAACATATCCCGGGGGAGCTCCTACAAGCCTTGAAACCGTATGCCTTTCCTGGTATTCGCTCATATCAATCCTCACCATGCTGTTCTCGTTATTGAACAGCATCTCGGCCAGGGCCTTTGCAAGCTCGGTCTTGCCAACTCCTGTGGTTCCAAGGAATATGAATGAACCAATGGGGCGTTTGGTATCCTGTAATCCTGCTCGGCTTCGCCGGATGGCATCGCTCACAGCGGCAATCGCCTGTTCCTGTCCCACGACGCGCATATGGAGTTCAGTCTCGAGGTTCAATAGTTTCTGCCGTTCGCTTTGAAGCATGCGGCTCACGGGGATTCCCGTCCACCTTGAAACGATATCGGCAATCTCCTCGGCGCCTATCTCTTCGTTCACCATAGGGGAGTCTTTCTGGATCTCCTGCAATTTAGCTTTGAACTCTTCTATGTTTTTCTCGGCCTGGGGTATCTTTCCGTAACGGATTTCTGCAACCAGTCCCAGGTTCCCGCTGCGGTTGGCCTGTTCAGCTTCCAGTTTGAGGTTCTCAATCTCCTTTTTGCTTGTCTGTATATGTTCGGCCAGCTCTTTCTCGGACTGCCATTTAGAACGAAGCTGGTTGCGCTCGTCGCTCAGGTTGGCTATTTCTTCGCTCAGAGTCTTAAGCCTTGCTGCATTATTTTCACGTTTGATAGCTTCGCGCTCGATCTCGAGCTGCCTGATTTTTCGCTCGATGATCTCAAGTTCTTCGGGCAGTGAATTGATCTCAAGCCTGAGCTTGGATGCAGCTTCATCGATGAGGTCGATAGCCTTGTCGGGGAGGAAGCGTTCGCTGATATACCTTTGTGAAAGTTCAACTGCAGCTATTATGGCTTCATCCTTGATCCTTACCTTATGATGGGATTCATACTTCTCTTTAAGCCCCCTGAGAATGGAAATAGCATCAAGGGTCGAGGGCTCGTTCACCATAACGGTCTGGAACCTGCGCTCAAGCGCTTTGTCCTTCTCGAAGTATTTCTGGTATTCCTTGAGGGTGGTGGCACCAATCGCCCTGAGTTCGCCCCTGGCCAGTGCAGGCTTCAGTATGTTGGCAGCATCCATGGCCCCTTCGGTAGCCCCGGCTCCGACAAGCGTATGTATTTCATCAATAAAAAGAATGATCTCCCCGTTGGCATTGATGACTTCTTTGACTACGGATTTCAGCCTCTCTTCGAATTCACCCCGGTATTTTGCCCCTGCCATCAGCGAACCCATGTCAAGTGAAAAGATCTGCTTGCTTTTCAGGTTCTCGGGCACGTCACCGTCAATGATCCGGTGTGCCAGGCCTTCGGCTATGGCAGTCTTTCCCACACCAGGTTCCCCTATAAGGATGGGATTGTTCTTGGTTCGTCTCGATAATATTTGCAGTATACGGCGGATTTCCTCATCTCGCCCGATGACAGGGTCCAGCTTGCCGTCCCTGGCCAGCTCATTGAGGTTGCGGGCGTAACGGTTCAGCGCGTTGTAGTTCTCTTCTGCATTCTGGCTCTTGACATTACTGCCCTGGCGTAGCTGTTTGACTGCGGATTTCAGGTCTTTTTCAGTTACCCCCGAATCCTTTAAAAGATGCGAAGCAGCATCATTCACCGATAATATTCCCAGAAGCATATGTTCAATGCTGATGAAGTCGTCTTTCATTTCCTGGGCCACGGCTGTTGCCTTTTGCATGGCCTTGTTAGAATCGTTTGACAGGTATAATTCTCCTCCCGATACCCTGGGATGTGATTCAACCATCTTATCCAGGGCCTGGGCAAGAACACCAAGGTTTACGTTAAGTTTCTTGAACAGGTAAGGCACAACATTCTCATCCACCGAAAATATTCCTTTCAGCAGGTGATCAGGTTCGATTGCAGGGCTCTGGTATGCCTGGGCTATCTCCTGCGCCTTCTGCACAGCTTCCTGTGCTTTTAATGTGAAATTGTTAAAGTTCATATATTGGGTCTCCTTTCAGTATAAAAAGCGAAAAGTGAAAAGCGAAATAAAGAATTCATTGAAATTTCGCTACTTCGATATTTCGCTACTTCGCTACGTATCCTCAAATCCCTTGCCAATCGGTAAAATCAGAAAATTTGTCAGAGATGTTAATAAAAAGTGACCCGGTTTCGCATGGATTTGTTAATTTTGTAACAGCTAATTTTAAGGGACTTGCATCATAAGAAAACATTGGTAGTGGGAGCCAGCACCAACCCTGAACGGTACTCGTATCTTGCAGTGAAAAAGCTGCTTAAGTACGAGTTCCCTGTTCTGGCGGTAGGGCTCAGGGAAGGGGAGATCGATGGGGTGAAGATAGAACCACCCGGCACGGATTTCGACGGGATTCATACGGTAACGATGTATGTCGGTGCAAAAAACCAGGCTTCATACTACGATTACATCATCCGCCTTCATCCAAAACGTGTTATCTTCAATCCCGGCACCCAG
>JBAXBP010000060.1:0-17744 GCA_037141915.1 Bacteroidota bacterium
GGACGATAACACAAAACATACCGACCTCAGGAACATCCTCCTTGAACGTATCCAGAAAGACCCCGGTAATGTTGGTTATTCAGAGCTTTTATGGTGGTATTCGGTCCAGGAAAAAGACTTCGAACTGGCCTTCATCCAGGCCAAAGCCCTGGACCGCCGGCTTAAAGAGGATGGCGGACGGGTGATGGAACTTGCTCATCTTGCCATTTCCAACAACGACTACAAGGTGGCCGGGGAGGCATATAAATATGTCATTTCCAAAGGCGCTTCCTGTTCTTTTCATGAAGCTGCCCGCAGGGAGCTTATGCATACGAAATACCTCCTGCTCACAGCTGACCCGGAGGCAAAGCAAAAAGATCTTGCCGAACTGCAAGGATCCATGCTTGCCGAACTGGCGAAGTGGGATAATGACCCTGAAGCGGCAAGGCTGGCCATGGACCTTGCACATCTTGATGCATTTTATCTTGCCGATGCCGATGCCGCGCTTGACCTCCTCGACAAGGTCCTCGAATGGAACGGCATGAGCGGTAAAGACCGCGCTGATGTTAAAATGGAACTTGCAGATATCCATATTTATAAAGGAGATATGTGGACTGCCACTGTATTGTATCAGCAGGTTTATCGCGATTTCAAGAATGATGCCACAGGGCAGGAGGCAAAATTCAGGAATGCCAGGCTTTCATACTATATCGGTGAATTTGAATGGGCCAAAGCCCAGCTCGACATACTCAAAGCAGCCACATCCAAGTTCATTGCCAATGATGCAATGAAGCTTGCCATGCTCATCAGCAATAATTATGATCCCGACAGCAACACCGTCGCACTCGGCCTCTATTCAAGGGCCGAACTGGCCAATTTCAGGAATAATGAAGTCAAGGCACTGCAAACCCTTGATTCCATCGCGCAGCGCTTCAAAACTCATCCCATACTCGATAATGTAATCTACCGCAAAGGCGAAATATATCTCAAACTCGGGAACTTTAAAATGGCCGACTCCATGTTTGCCATCGTAATCATGAGTCATCCCGTGGACATCATCACCGATGAAGCCATTATGTACAGGGCCGGGATCCATGAGGTGCAGATGGCCGATAAACAGGGGGCAATGGTCTTATACCAGGACCTTCTGAACAATTACCCCGGCAGCCTCTTCGTCCCGGAAGCACGAAAACGTTACAGGTCCCTCAGGGGCGATAAGATTCAATGATATGGTGAGACCGAAAAAACACCTGGGCCAGCATTTTTTGCATGACGAAAATATTGCAGGAAAAATCCTGGCTGCCGTCCCTGCCGAACCAAGGCTGGTCCTCGAAATCGGTCCTGGCACCGGTGTCCTGTCAAAGTACCTGCTGGAAGACTCGACCCATGATGCCTATTATCTCGAGGTGGACAGGGAGTCGGCTGAATACCTGCGCAGGAAATACCCGGCAATTACAGCAAGGCTGATACAGGCCGATTTTCTGGACTATCCCCTTGCGGATTTTCCCGTACCCGGCCGTTCAGAAGAACCCATGACCATACTCGGGAATTTCCCTTACAATATCTCCTCCCAGATCCTCTTTAAAGCCCTTGAACACCGCAACAGGGTGAGGGTCGTAGTGGGCATGTTTCAGAAGGAAGTAGCGGAAAGGCTGGCCGAAAAACCAGGCTCACGCACTTATGGCATCCTCAGCGTCATCCTCCAGGCTTTTTATGATATTGAATACCTGATGACCGTCAGTCCCGGGGTTTTCAACCCTCCGCCCAATGTGAAATCGGCAGTGATAAAGCTTACAAGAAATTCAAGGCAAAGCCTGGATTGTGATGAGGCCTTCTTTGTGAAAGTTGTGAAAACAGCTTTCAACCAGAGGCGAAAAACATTGCATAATGCGCTTAAGCCCCTAACTTTGATGATTAAAGACGAGGCCTCACTGCCTTTTCTTACAACCCGTGCCGAACAGCTCAGCGTCGATGATTTTGTACTGCTCACAAGGGAGATAGAGCAAAGACAAACCACGTGAACCGTGAACCGTGAACCGTGAACCGTGAACGGTGATCCGTGATCCGTGAGAGACAAACCTGATGAAGAAAACCGCTAAAAAACGATCTGCAAAAGACCTGCTGGCCCATACAGGATTATACGAGCCAGGCTCGGGTTTCATGCCTGCATTGCCGCGTAAAGCCAACCTCATCATCATTTCACTGATCTTCGCCTTGGCATTCCTGCTCTACGGCAACACCGCAAGAAACAAATTCACGATTGACGATACCCTGCTTACGAAAAACGAGATGGTGCGGCAGGGATTCAAAGCTATTCCTGCGATATTTTCATCCTGCCTCATCGACGAGGACAAGAACACAGGCGGCCAAACGAATGATTACAGGCCAGTCGCCAAAGCGACTTTCGCCCTTGAATACGGTCTCTGGGGCGAAAAACCCGGCATAAGCCACCTCCTCAATGTCTTATTTTATTTTTTCGCTTCACTGCTCACTTTCTACGTTTTACACAGGCTGCTTTTCAATTACAACATACTGTTTCCTGTGCTCATCACCTTGGTTTTCATGGCGCATCCGGTTCATACCGAGGTGGTTGCAAGCCTTAGGAACAGGGATGAGATCCTGGCCTATATGTTCGGGATGCTTGGTTTGTACAGCCTGCTTACCTATACCTATTCAAGGAAGCTCCGATTCGTAATTTATACCTGCGCCTGGTTCATTCTTGCATTCTTATCCAAACAGTCGGCATTGCCTTTCATCGGGCTCTACATCCTGGTTCTCTACTACTTCAGCGAACTGAAGCCAAAAGCCATGTTAAGCATAGGCATTATGCTTGTCACAGCCGCACTTGCCGCCTTCCTTATACCCCGGTTTTTCCTCCACCACAGCCCCCGCAGCAATTTCTACTTTGAGAACGCCCTGTATTTTGAAAAGAGCCTCTGGCTGAGGCTGGGCACGGCGATGCTGTCGCTTCTGTTTTACCTGAAGATACTATTCTATCCCCATCCATTGTTATACTATTACGGCTATAACATGGTAAGGCTGACTTCCCTTGCAAGTCCGCTGGTCCAGCTGTCGGTAGTGGTTTACGCGGTATTGCTGGTTTACGCCCTCGTCAACATCCGCAGTAAAAAATTAGTATCATTTGCAGTACTCTGGTACCTCGTTTCAATCTTCATGTACTCAAATCTTCTCCTTCCCGTGACAGGGGTCGTCGCAGAACGTTTCGTTTTCCTTGCATCCCTTGGCTTTGTCATCGCCCTGGTATTCGTCATCTTCAAGCTGTCGGGCACCGAACCCAACAGCCTTACCATAGAGCTGGATTCACGCATCAAGATCATCGCCATGGTTATTGTTATTCTTGTACCATGGGGGCTGATGACATTGAACAGGAATGCCGCCTGGAGGGATATGTTGTCGTTGTTCAAAAAAGACATCCCTCACCTGGGGCATTCAGCCAAAGCAAATTACCAGTATGCCGAATACCTTCTTAATACGGTGTATGCGGATGAGGATTTCCGCAGGTACGGCATGGTGAAACAGGCCGTGCGCGACAACATTAAAACACATCTGGAGCTTTCGCTAAGCGTTTACCCCAAGGGATACAATACCCTGAATGATTTTGGCAATTTTTTCCTGCTCATCGAAAAGCGCTACGATTCGGCTCTTTATTATTTTCAGAGGGCTGCGGATGTGGATCCATTGCTGAGCCCGGCCTGGATCAGCCTCGGGACGACCTACCGCCAGCTCGGGCAGTATAGGACAGCGTTGAACTGCTACAATAAGGTACTGGTGATTGACCCCGGAAATGCCAGGGCTTATATGTCGCTTTCCGACCTGTATTACGACCTCGGCGATATCAACCGCTCGCTTTATTACTCTGACCTCGGGCAGAAAGCTTCCGGAAAAAAGTAAAATCCGATTTTTTGAATAAAAGGATCTCCGAGACAGGCATTTTGATCTTTCTCGAATACATCACCAGGTAAGCGATTGATCCAAGCGTGTAGCTGATATTGGTGGACCAAACGGCACCCATTCCGCCGAATTTCGGGATCATGAAGATATTGGCAATGAAATTGAGGACAAGAGCCGGGACAAAAGTGTAGATCGCGACTTCAGGCTTGCCTTTGCCTGTAAGCCGGCTGTTGAGTATACGGAAACCCGCCAGGAGAAGTACACCGGGAAGTATTGCCTGTATCATGGGCACACTGCTGGTGAATTCTTTGCCGAAGATCAGGGGGATCAGGTATGGGGCTGCGAAATAGATGGCCACTGCAGCAGCGAACCCCGCCACCATGGAAAACCTGAAAATTGTCGCAACAATGCGGGTAACCCCCTCGTCGTCGTCGGTATTGGCGCTGCGGCTCAAAATGATGGTCTCTATGGCATAGGGTATATGCCACACCTGCTCGGCAATCTGCACAGCCACAGCGTAAAAACCGACCTGCTCGAGGGTCGACAGCTTTTTCAGCATAAGCACATCCAGCCTGTAATTGAGCTGCATCACGAAGATCGCAACTGCATTGACAAGCCCCAGCCTCACCATGCTCTTCATCAGCCCTTCGTGGTATTTCCAGGTGATCTTGTACCTGTATTCAATGATGATGGTGCGGTACAGGAAAAAGAACATGATAAAATTGGCAGCGAAAATTGAGATAAAGGCGCCAAGGACCCAGAGTTTCATGAACCATACAAAAAGCACGGTAAGCACCAGGGTCAGCAAGGTGGGACCTGCATTGATGATATTGGCCCTCAGGATCTCCTCCCGGCCCAG
The DNA here is from genome assembly GCA_037141915.1 of Bacteroidota bacterium. Lineage (GTDB taxonomy): Bacteria > Bacteroidota > Bacteroidia > Bacteroidales > FEN-979 > CAIRDP01. Next base: position 4,751 of record JBAXBP010000060.1, read on the forward strand.
AAATATCCCTCCCGAAAAAAGGTTCATCAGCAGCAACGGGATGGTGAGCAGTATCAGCACCACCATCAGGGGGTCATAGGGTTGGCTGGCCGAGAAAAAGAAAACAAGTCCGCAGATAATGATGCTTAAAAATGAGGTGTAAAACCACAGCAGTATCAGGGCCGATGCCAGGTTGTTCTCGTTGATGTCTTTCTGGCCTATATGGTAGATCGTCGCCCGGCGTATGCCCAGCTGGGTGAATCCAATCACTATGATGGGGACTACGATAAGCGATGAGTACAAACCAAAACCCGCAGCCCCCAGCACCCTCGAAAGGATTATCCCTATCACGAGGTTGCTTATGGTAACGCTCATGTTGCTGCCAAAAACTGATAGAATATCTCGGAAATACGATTTGCGGGCCAAGGGCGATGTGAATATCTTGAAACAAAATTAGAAAGATTGTTAAATCAAGCGATCCGTTTTTTTATTTAAATTGCATGCGATAATTTACATCTCACAAAAATCCAAAGCTATGAAAAGAATGATGTTGCTTTTTATCTGCCTGGTTTCCATGGCAGTAGCCCAGTCTCAGAATTCGTTCTATGTATCCCTGGGCGTAGGGGCAGGTATAAACACTGCCCGTACCTATGATCTTTACCAGGATGTGACCAAGGTTCACCCGGTAGGCCTTGGAAAAGGTTTCGCTCCCGTTGTGAGAGCAGGTATTTTTCTTAACGACTTTATGGCCATTGAACTTGGCTTTGCTTACCGCCTTGGCTTCGGCACTAAAATCGACCTTCCCGGCACCCCTGTTGGAGCCCCCACAGGCAACCTCAGGTTTTCGGGTAATATGCTGCAACTGGTTCCCGCCATCCTCATACAACCCGACTTTGATATGGGCAGTGTATCTCCTTATGCCAGGGTAGGAGTAATCGTTGGGGTGCTTCCTTCAATCACTTGCAAGATCGATGAAACGGTGGGCAATGTCAACCAGATAGCGACATTCAAATATATGGGGGGCGTGTCAATAGGAGGTTCTGCAGCCCTCGGATGCGATTTCGATCTGAGTGACATGCTTGCCATTTATGTCGAAATTTATTACGACGCCATGGCATATGCACCCACCAAAGGAAAGTATATAAAATATACAGTCAACGGTGAAGACAAACTGGGGACCCTCGCCACAAACCAGAAAGAGGTCAAATTTGTAAAGGACCTCACAGGGTTTGTCTCCGATGCGGGTTCTCCCAACCAGGAACTGAAAAACTCATATCCCTTTAATAATGTAGGCCTTAACTTCGGCGTCAAAATAAAAATCTAAAAAAAGAACCCCGCTTTGCATTGCAAAGCGGGGTTCTTTTCATTTGTACATTGTACATGGTACATGGTACATGTAGCTATTTTTTCCACTCCGGCAGCCTCCCCGGCGTAACCGGTGCGCCAATGGCCTCCAGGGCTTTCTCAAGCTGCGGAACATCCACTTCACCCAGTTGTTTTACCTGCTTGTAAACAGGGGGAAACTCATCCAGCAGGATATTATACGCATCCATTTGTGTGGATGTAGGGTCTCCCGTGCTTCCGAAGCTGATCCAGCTGAGCTTTCCAAGCCTCTGGTTCAGGGTTACCGGTGCAGGAGGATTTTCCTCTTCGCTTGGCCTCATGCTCTGGCGGTTGAACTTCTGGTTCAGGATCACGTCAAGCTGCGACTGTATATCCTTTGCTTTTTTCACCAGTTCGGCCGGGACTCCGGGTACGCTGTTCATCGCCTGCAGAATGCTGATCACCCTCTTGTTCAGGTTCTCGGTATACTCTTCGGTCCCCTGCATCATCCTGGTAAGGTCTGATACCTTTTTATGGAATTCCACAACGGCAAGCCTGTTGGTTGCAGGAATGCTCAGGTTATCAAGAGGTTTGGTGATGAAATCAACTGGACCTGCAAGCAGTTTGGTCTCACCCCCTGCGGTCAGGCTGATATTAACAGTGTATTTGCCGGGCATGGCCAGAACCCCGCTGCCGTTATCCGACATGGGATCGAATTTATCGGCGTTCACTGCTCTTGTGCTCTGGTACCTCAGGTCCCAGTTCAGGCGGCTGATCCCTTTTGATGGGGCTTTATGAATGATCCTTACGGGATTGCCCTTTTCGTCGGTGATGGTGAAAGTGAGGAAAGGATCAATCTCCTGTTTCTCGGCCCTCATGTCGGCATCGCCTGGCTGTGGGATAGGTTCGCCTTTTTTAAAGAGCTCTTTTTCTTTTTCCTGGCGGATTTCCTTTTTCGTCTTCGGTACATCCTTAATATAATAGGTGATCGTTGCGCCGAAATCGGGGTTCTTCGCAGCATAAACAGTTGAGCCCTGCCCGTATTTCGAATCACTCTGCAGGTACATCAGCGCATCCTTCACAGGGAAAATATAACAGTCCTTGTCGAGGTTTTCTTTCTTCAGAAGCCTCAGCGGACTGTAGTCGTCAATAATGTAAAAACCTCGTCCGAAAGTGGCGATAACCAGGTCGTTTTCCCTCTTCTGCAGGGCCATATCGCGTATCTGAACATCAGGGATGCCCGATTTCAGGCGTATCCAGTTCTTGCCGTCGTCAATAGTGAAAAACACCCCGAATTCAGTCCCTGCGAACACCAGTTCAGGATTGACGAAATCCTGCTGAATGCTGTGAACAGTCCCGTTCTCGGGAAGGTTCCCTGCAATCGATACCCAGTTCTTGCCCTTATCTGAACTTTTAAGGAGGTAGGGTTTGAAGTCATCCCTGAGGATGTTGTCAAAAGAAGCAAACACCACATTTTCATCAAAACGCGAGGCCATGATGTCGCTTACATAGGTATTTTCAGGAACACCAGGGAATTTATCAATCTTAGTCCAGCTTTTTCCTGCATCCTGGGTCACCTGTATCAGCCCGTCGTCGGTGCCGGCATAAAGCAGGTCTTCCTTTACAGGCGATTCATCAAGCGAAATAATAGTCCCGTACAAAGAAGTCGAAATGTCTTTCTGAACAGCATCTATGCTCCAGTATTTGCCCATCACAGGCCACTTATTGCGGTCGATATTCGCAGTCAGGTCTTCGCTGATCACCTTCCATGTCTGTCCTCGGTCATCACTGCGGAAGACTTTGTTGGCGGCTGTATACAGCCTCGTATGGGCATGCGGACTGATGATTAACGGAGTATTCCAGTTCCATTTGTATGAATCTTCTCCCTTGCGCGGTTCAGGCCTTATATCAACGCCTTCTTCGCTTTTCTTGTCGAAGCGAACCATGCCGCCGTACTGCGATTCCGAATAAACAATATTCGGATCAACGGGATCTATCGCACACCAGAATCCGTCCCCGCCCTGGGTCACCACCCAGTCGTCGGTAAGGACTCCGCTGGCTCGCAGGCTCCTCGAAGGGCCACCGTAGCTGTTGTTGTCCTGCGTGCCTCCGAAAACATTGTAGAACGGAAATGAATTATCTACCTGTACGCGGTAGAACTGGGTTACCGGGAGATTTGATTTGAACACATATTCCTTGCCCCCGTCGAATGTTTCATAAACCCCGCCGTCTCCTCCTATGAAGAAATGCCTGGTATCGTCACTGTCAATCCACATGGCGTGGTCGTCTACATGGCGTTTGTTGTTGCCTACCGGTTTCCAGGTTTTTCCGCCGTCTTCGGTATACTGTGAAACAGTTTCTACTGAATAGACCTTGTCAAGGACCTTTGGATCGGGGAAGATCACATTATAATACTGCCCCTGGGCTGAATGGTTGCTCATTTTCTGCCATGAAGCCCCGCGGTCGGCGCTGCGGTAGAAACCCGAAGCATCGGGAGTTGATTCTATGATGGCATAAATGACATCAGGGTTGATGGGGGAGATGGCCAGGCCCGTGCCGCCCATATCGCCCGAAGGCAAACCTCCGCTCATCTTGTCCCAGGTCTCGCCCCCGTTCACCGATTTGTACAATGCGGTTTCGGGACCCCCGCCTATCTTGGTGAACACATGCCTGCGTCTTTGTTCCGACGAAGCATACATCACATCAGGGTTTCTCGGGTCCATAAGGATGTTGTTCACCCCTGTATTTTCGCTGATCTCGAGGACTTTCTTCCAGGTCTTGCCCCCGTCGGTGGTTTTGTACATGCCACGGTCGCCTCCCGGCCCCCAGACTGAACCTTCTGCAGCCACGAATACCACGTCGGAATTCCTGGGATCAACAGCTATCTTGCCGATCTGACGCGAATCCTTAAGACCCATGAATTTCCAGCTCTTGCCCCCGTCGCAACTTTTATAAACCCCGTTGCCGTAGCCAAGCGAACGCTGGTGGTTATGCTCGCCTGTACCCAGCCAGAGCACATTGGTGTTATTCGGGTCATAGATGATGCAGCCCATCGAATAGGCCCCGTTATTGTCGAAAACAGGTTCAAACGTAGTGCCGTTGTTCACCGTTTTCCACAGGTGCCCCGATGCAACTGCAACAAACCATTCACTGTGGTTCTTCGGATTGATTGCAAAATCAGCTATGCGCCCCGAAGTGAACGCCGGCCCTATGCTCCTCCATTTCAATCCCGACACCAGGCCGGAATTGTACACGGTATCTTCCTTCTTTTTATCCTTGTCGGCCTTTTTATCCTTCTCAGCCGGCTTTACTTTCGCCTGTTTTTCATCCTTCTTTGCTTCTTTCGCATACCCCGTACTGAAAATACCGGGCAGTGTGAAAGCCACAATCAGGACAGCCATTAGTGTTGTGTGTCTCATATGTGTGTGTTTAAGTTTTATAATTCCAATTTCGCTACCAACTTGATTTCGCTTTTCGCTTTTCGCCTTTCACTTTTCGCCTTTCACTACTTTCAATATCTCCTCTCTTGCAGCGCGTATAATGCCTTTTTCCGTAATAATCCCGGTAATCAAGTCAGCGGGAGTTACATCAAACGCAGGATTCAGCGCTCCGGATCCCGGGGATGCGAGACGGATCTTCCGTATAATTCCTTCATCATCAGGACCTTCGGCATAAAGCACCTCGTCCTGGCTGCGTTCTTCTATGGTTATGTCTTTACCGCTGCTGCAATTGATATCGAAGGTGGATAAGGGAGCGGCGATATAAAAAGGGACTCCAAGAGCTTTTGCAGCAAGAGCTTTTTCGAAAGTACCTATTTTATTAGCAGTATCACCGTTGGCGGCTATGCGGTCGGCCCCGGTGATCATGATATCCACCTTGCCCTGCCTCATCAGCCAGGCTCCTGCATTGTCGGGAATGATGGTATGGGGTACGCCTTCTTCGTGGAGCTCCCATGCGCTGAGCCTGGCGCCCTGGCTTCTTGGGCGGGTCTCATCCACATACACAAAAATATTTTTGCTTTCCGAATGGGCCTTGTATATGGGCGACAGGGCAGATCCGTAATCGACAAAGGCTAACCAGCCTGCATTGCAATGAGTCTCTATGCGGCAGCCGTCTTTTATCAGGCTGTTCCCGTATTCGCCGATCTTTTTGCAGTCTGCGGCATCCTTGTCGGCAATGGCCTGTGCTTCAGCAACCGCAGCATCCGCCGAAACCATGCCCGCGGCAAATACTTTCTCAACCGCGTAGAACAGGTTCCTGGCTGTTGGCCGGGTCTTTTCAATCGTGATCCGTGAATCGTGAACCGTGGCGGCAGACTCAAGAAACGCTTGGGCCATGGCGAAGCCGGCAAGGGCGCCTATAGCGCCTGCCCCGCGAACCTGCATGCTACTGATGGCGTGACATGACTGCCTGAAGTCATCCGATCGCTGTATCCTGAATTCAAAGGGCAGCATGTTCTGTTCTATGAAGAAAACGGAAGAACCTTCCATCCAGACTGTCCGGTAATGTCTCCCGCGTACTTTCACTGGGTCAGTGTACGATTAAAATGGTGTCTTTTCGAATGCCGGGGCGAAGGCGTAACGACCCGGAACCGAAATAGGAATTTCCAAATGTTACGGCCATGCAATTATAATAGATGACCCTGGGGTACATCTTGCTGAACACTGCAACGCCAGCTCCGTTGGTAGGTGTTTTACGCACAAGGTTGTTATTGCTGAGACTGTCCTTGCTCAGGGCCAGGCTCACGTACTGGCCTACCAGGACGAGCCCCTGGGCCGTCTGGACGGCGATCCTGAGAGTTGTCGAGTCTGCGCCATTGTTTTCCCAAACCGGGACAGGGGGTGGGGGAGTGGTGTTTTTCATGCATGAAATCAAAAGAAAAACGCCTGCCGTCGTCGAAATGACGGCAATCCGCAGGGCGTGAACCATCCTTTTATCCATATTAAGTTTCATCGGCATGTCTTAGATTAAAATAATTTAAACCCTACACTGACAAGGAAAACGTTGTTTTTACTTCCGAAGTTCCAGGTCGTCGTACCTTGCTGTACATCCTTGATGATCTGGTTAAGGCCTCCCTGGTATCTCAGGTCAACGGTAAACATCCATAGGTCGGCTCCCAGTCCTGCCTGGATTGACCAGTTTACCGAACTGATTTCGCTGCTGGTTATAGGGCCGGGCGCAATATCATTCAGGTCCTTCACCTGCCGGTTCGTCACAAAAGATACCGCGGGGCCCAGGTTGACCCTGAGGTTGAACTTGTCGCCTTTGAAGATCTTAACACCCAGCAGAACGGGAATATCTATCGATCCTATGGTGATCTTCTGGTGCCAGCTCCCGGTATTGCTGGGATCGTTGAAAATATATTCGGCTCCCTGTAGGGTGTAAACCAGTTCGGGCTGGACAAAAAACCGTTTACCGACCCTCATGAAGACGCCTATCTGCATGCCCGATTTGAACTCGGAACTCACCGAGTCGATGTTTACCGAAAGCTTATTGGCGTTGTAACCGGCTTTTATGCCAAAATTTATTCCTGCGCATACCAGGCCTGAGATCAGCAGGAACAGGGTAACAAGGGTGTACCTTCTCATCCTCTCCGGGGATTAAAAACAGCGATAAATATACGATAATTTATATCAGTACAGGGAGTGGCAGGATTAATTATAGTGAATTACCAATAAGGCGGTGCCATGGTGCCTGCCACAGAGACCTGCTAAGGTTCAGTCGATTATCGCGAAACCGCAATAAGGCTGAAGAACTGCCGGTATTTTTATGCCTTCGGGTACCTGGTTCAGTTCGAGAAGGGAGGCCACTATCCTGGGCAGGGCGAGGGCGCTACCGTTGAGGGTGTGGGCAAGATGCATTTTGCCTGCCTCGTCTTTGAACCTCAGTTTCAGGCGGTTGCTCTGGAAGGCTGCGAAATTTGAAACCGAGCTGACCTCCAGCCAGCGTTTCTGTCCGGCCGACCAAACCTCGAAATCATAGGTGAGGGCCGAGGTAAAACTAAGATCACCTCCGCAGAGTTTGACTATACGGAAAGGCAGACCGAGTTTCCTGAGCAATGAAGCCACGTATTCACGCATTTCTTCAAGGACAGCATATGATTTTTCGGGATCTGTGATCTGCACAATCTCCACTTTGTCGAACTGGTGAAGGCGGTTCAGCCCTCTTACATCCTTGCCGTACGAGCCGGCTTCACGGCGGAAACAGGCCGAATAAGCTGCATTTTTAACAGGAAGATCGCCTGGTTTAAGAATTGTGTCCCTGTAAATATTCGTCACCGGGACTTCGGCGGTGGGGATGAGATAAAGGTCGTCGACAGGCGCATAGTACATCTGCCCGTCCTTATCGGGCAACTGCCCTGTTGCGAATGCCGAAGCAGCATTGACCATGTAAGGAGGCTGGACTTCGGTATAGCCTGCAGCCCTGGCCTCGTCGAGGAAGAAATTGATGAGTGCCCGCTGCAGTCTTGCGCCGTAACCTTTATACAGCGGAAATCCCGAGCCGGTAATTTTGACCCCGGTAGCAAAATCTATGATATTGTATTTCGAAGCAAGGTCCCAATGGGGCAGGTATTCGCCTGGAGCAGGGATCAGCGCATCTTCAAGCAATACTATTTCATTTTCTTCTGCTGATCTGCCGGATGGCACGGTAGCGTGGGGCAGGTTGGGTACGCGCACAAGCAGGTCGTCAAGCTCTTTACGCGTAGCCTCAAGTTTTTCATCGAGTTCTTTGGCTTTTATCTTGAGATCTGCTGTTTTTTCCTTAAGCGCACCGGCTTCGGCGGCCTTGCCCTGTTTGAACAGTATGCCGATTTCTTTTGCAAGGATATTGCTTTGTGCCTGTATATCGTCAAGGGCTTTCTGGGTCTCCCTGCGGGTATCGTCAAACCTGATTATATCAGCGATGATCTGCTGCCCGTCATAATTTTTAACTTTCAGCCTCTCAATCACTTCCGTCGTTTTCTCACGGATCAATGCTAATTGTAACATGGGTAGTGGATTTATGATACAAAGGTAATAAAATCGTGACTCGTGACTCGTGACTCGTGACTCGTGAACCGGATCACGGATCACGGTTCACGGTTCACGGTTCACGGATCACGAAAAAAAAAGCTGTTCCTTTTTCGGGAACAGCTTTTTTTTGTAAGCGAATTGCATCTACTTCGTTTCTTCTGTGGCAGAAGGAATGATTGAAACGTAGGACCGGTCCTGGCGCTTCCTTCTGAATTCCACTACGCCGTCGGTAAGTGCGAACAGGGTATGGTCCTTGCCGATGCCGACGTTAAGGCCGGGGCTGTGGACGGTTCCGCGCTGGCGCACAATGATTGATCCTGAAGAGGCGAACTGGCCTCCGAAAATTTTGATACCTAAACGTTTGCTGTGGGATTCGCGGCCGTTGCTTGAACTTCCCGCACCTTTTTTATGTGCCATATATTCTTATTCTGATAATCTGTTGATGGATATTATTCTTCGGTTTCGGCTTCGCCTTCTTTGGTTTTCTTTGCCTTGGCTGCGCCTTTTACACTGATATTCTCTATCAGGATCTTGGTGAAGTCCTGGCGGTGGCCTGTCTCTTTTTGGAAACCTTTTCTTCTCCTCTTCTTAAAGACGATAACTTTGTCGCCTCTTGCATGATCAATGATCTTGCCGGTGACCTTGCAGCCTTCAACGTGAGGTTTGCCTATATTGATCTTGCCTTTGTCGTCAAGCAGCAGAACGTCATCGAATTCAACCTTCGCACCTGCTTCACCTTCAAGCCGGTGCACGAAAATCTCATCTTTCTTTTCTACAAGGAACTGCTGACCGGCTATTTCTACGATTGCGTACATAGTATGTATTTGATATTCAAAATTGGGAGTGCAAAGATAGGGATTTTTCAGTTATCCCAAACTTTTTCATGATTTTTTTTCCTTTGCCTTTCCTTCGCATATCCTTCGCTTTTCCTTAACTTATTTGCCGGCCTTCGCCCCGAAATAAGATAAAATTCTGAAAGAATTGGTAATGAGATGACTACACCGGCATGCCCTGAAATTTCCAAATATCTTCCCCAGTCAGGGGAAAAATTTATTTTCAGGTTGCCTGAAGGTTTGTTAAAATTTGTTAATTTTATACGATAAAAAATTACAAAACCCGGTTTTTCTTATATTTGAAACCCAATGCTTTCTTGATTGCGCTAAATTATCCCAATATATTCAACCAAAATTATAAGTGAAATAAACTAATAAATCAACCAAAACAACAAATTATGAAAAAGATTCTACTCTTTTTATTCGGTTTGATCATGATGTCCTCAGTTATAGGGCAGACTGTTGCTTCCTATTCCTTCAGTCAGCTTACGAGTACCTGGTCGCCGATCTCAGGAGGGACTGTCATTACAACAGGAGGTGCTGATGACTCTTCTTATGGTCCCTTCGGTATAGGATTTACCTTTACTTACAGAGGCGTTGCCCAAACTCAATTCAGTCTGAATGCCAATGGCTTTATCGGATTTGGAGCTACGGTTGTCACCAGCAACTATTCGGCAATCAGTTCTGGAACTTCGAATGATGTGATTGCATTATGCAATAATGACCTTCAGGGCCAGACAACAGGTGAAATACGATATCAGACCCTCGGCTCGGCTCCCAACCGTACCTGCGTAGTGCAGTTCCTGCATTGGGGACAATACTCCAACTCAGGTACCGGGCTTGGAGCTGACTGGAATTTCCAGGTTATACTGTATGAAACTACGAACCTCGTAGATATCGTTTATGGTCCGTTTACAGCTAACGCCAACAGCCAGACCGAACAGGTTGGTTTACGCGGCGCTTCAGCGGCCGATTTTATTAATCGTTCCACTGCTACCAACTGGTCTGCAACAACTGCAGGAGGTGCCAATACTGCCACCTGCACCATGCTGAATACCTGTTTCCCTGCCAACGGTCTTACTTTCAGGTTTACACCTCCTCTTCCCTGCACAGCTCCTCTTGCTCAGCCTACAGCCCTGGCCCTTACAGCAGGTGTAACGAATATTCTTGCCAACTTTACTGCTTCGGCAACCGCATCAAATTACCTGGTGGTTCGCAGTTTAAGCGCAACGCTGGGAGCTGTCCCGGTGAACGGAACAACATATACGGTAGGAACAGCCTTAGGCAGCGGTACTGTTGATTATTATGGAACAGGTACCGGTTATATAGCCACCGGCCTCACTTCCAATACCCGCTATTACTTTTATATCTTTGCCGCCAACAACGTAGCATGCGCAGGCGGTCCCGCTTATCTTACAACAGGACCCCTTACGGGAAATATCCTTACCCTTTCAACGCTGTCTAACCTTTGCGGTACAAAAACAATCGGAGCAACAGGTTCGGATTACACCAACCTTACTGCGGCAATGTTCGCATTAAGCAACAGTGTAATTACCTGCCCTGTAACTTACCTTATTAATGCATCTTACAGCTCTGCAGCTGAAACCTGGCCTATCATTGTGCCCATGGTCGCTGGTTCCAGTGTAGCAAACACGGTAACCATCAAGCCGAATACCGGCGTCACAGCCTCCGTTACCGGGGCAGTAAGCGCAGGCATGCTTTTCAAGGTCCTTAACAGCAATACCATTATTGATGGCTCAAATACAGTAGGAGGAACGACCCAGAACCTGACCTTCCAGAATACTTCAATAACCACACCACAGGTTATGGTCATTGGTTCGACTGGAGCAACACCCATCACCAACGTGACATTGAAAAACTCGATTCTGATCAACGGAGTTAACTCTTCTTCCGCCTTAATGGTTTCAGATGGGACTTCCGCTGGAGCAGCAGGTTATTTCAACAATATCACAATACAGAATAACAGCATACAGAATGCATACATCGCTTTGTATTGCATAGCTGTTTCAGCTGCAGGAAACGGAAGCGGTTTGCTGATCACCGGCAACCAGCTGAACACAGCAGGGGCAAATGCTATCAGAATGGTCGGCGTTTACGTACAAGGTGTTGACGGCGCCACCGTCTCGAACAATACGATATCAAATCTCGGTAACGCAGCTTATGCAGATGCCAATATTTCAGGTATCTGGTTCGCAACCGCTACGGTCAACAGTACAATCTCCGGGAACACAATCTCTAATATGGTCGGGAATGCCTCCTATTCTCCCAGGGGTATAGCAATTTCCTCGGGTGTCACTGCTGCCAATGTCAATGTAACGGGTAACACCATTACGAATCTTACTTCTCCATCCTCGGGAAACTGTATTGGTATTTACTTTTTCAGCACTACTGCAGGATGTAATATTACAAATAACATGATCAGCAACATTAAAAATACAAACGCCGGAGGATATGGAGCAATGGGGTTATACCTCGCCTCCACAGCTGCAGTAAGCGCCAATTGCAATGTTGTAAATAATGCCATTTGGGATGTTGCCGGTTATGGGTACAGTTCAGTTTATTATAACTGGAATGCCGACGGTATTCTTATATACTCCGGCTTCGGATACAACCTGTATTATAACACGGTTTACCTGAATACCGAACAAACATCAGCTACCAGTAATCCCTGCGTACTGTTTATCTATTCTTCTGTTACAGTTGCCAGCGCTATCGACCTGAGAAATAATATTTTCTCAACCACCCAGCTTCTCGGAACAAACCGTTACGCAATCTGTTCACAGGCAGCCAATACGGTGTTCAGCAGCATCGACTATAACGACTATTGGTCGGCCGGTCCTAACCTGGGTTACATAGCAGCCACCAACCAGGCTACTCTCGCCAATATCCAGACCAGTTTCGGAGGCAATATGAATTCACAGAACATCAATCCTACCTTTGTTGGCTCCGACCTGCATCCTACCAATGCAGCGCTGAATAATAAAGGTTTATTCATGGCTGGTTGGCCTACCGACATCACCGGTTCAGGCAGAACCAATCCTACCGACATCGGATGTTATGAGTGGGGAGCAAACCAGAGCGTTACAACAACTGCTGCAACGAATGTTACAACAGCAAACGCTACCATCAATGGCTCGATCACTGCAGCCAGTCTTTCAGTAACCTCAGGTTTCGATTATGGTCTTACCGTTGCCTACGGAACTCCGGTAGCTGCAACTCCGGCTTCTGTTACAGGAAATACTGCAACACCCATTACGGCGAACCTTACCGGTCTTGCCGTTAACTCTACTTACCATTTCAGGGCAAAAGGAACAAACGGAGGCCTCACTGTTTATGGTGCAGATGTGACCTTCAGCACCGCCGTACCTCCTGTTGTTGCCACAACCGCTGCGACCATCGTCGGCGCCACTTTTGCCACACTCAACGGAACTGTCAACCCAATGGATGCCACAACAACCTTGTCATTCGAATATGGACTTACAGTTGCCTATGGCACTCCTGTAGCCGGCACACCTCCAACAGCAACAGGATCGACCGTCGTAAATTTCAATGCAACCCTTAACAGTCTTACAATCAATACGACCTATCATTACAGGGCCAAGGCAGTGAATGCTGTAGGTACCTTCTATGGTGTTGATCAGACCTTCTTCACAACCTGCGTCACACCCCCGACTCCGGGAGCAATATCCGGTCCTACCGCAGTTTGCCAGAGCACCGGCGGATATACCTATTCAGTATCCCAGGTTCCTTACGGTTTCATTTATAACTGGACCTTCCCTGCAGGTTTCACCATCACTTCTTACCCGAACTCAAATACCGTTACGG